>CAYGOX010000430.1:0-2769 GCA_964351485.1 uncultured Halioglobus sp. | reverse complement strand
GCGGCGTCGTCCTGACCACCGTAACCGACGTGGTCGGCTTCGTATCTTTCCTCGGCCTGGCAACCGTGTTCTATGCCTGAAGACTATCAGCCGGGGGATGACTTCGACGACCTGCCGCCGAGCAAGAGCGCGCGCAAGCGCGAGATGCACGCGCTGCAGGCACTGGGGGAATCGCTGGTCGCATTGAGCGACAAACAGTTGGCGAGCATCGAGCTGCCCGACGCGCAGCTGCGCCAGGCCATTGAGGAGTGCCGGCGTATCCGCAGCAACAGCGCGCGCAAGCGCCACCTTCAGTACATCGGCAAACTCATGCGCAACGTCGATGCCGAGGCGATCGAGAGCGCACTCGACACCCTGCACCACCCTCAACGGGAAGCCACGCGGAATTTTCATGCGCTGGAAGCGTTGCGCGACGCCATGCTGGCCGCCGGTCAGTCGGGTGTGGACCTTGCAATCGCACAGTACCCGGACGCCGACCGCCAGCACCTGCGGCAGTTGCTGCGCCAGCACCTGCGCGAGACGCAGCAGGACAAGCCGCCGGCGGCCAGTCGCAAGCTGTTCCGCTACCTGCGGGAATTGCAGGAAAGCGCCGACTCCTAGGGCGTCGCGCCCTCCGGTGCAGAGACAGGCTCCCGCGCCGATTCTTCGACCGACTCGGGAAGCTCCACCGCCCTGGCCGTGTCGTCAAAGATGCGGTCGAACTCCACCACCGGCTCATCCCAGGTGCCCTCTACCGCGTACACCGCGCTGGACAGGCGGCTCATCTGCTTGTCGAATACCTTGCTCACGACAAACACGCCCGCCGCCACCGGCAGGCTGGCGGCGAGCGCGGCCATCCACGGGAGGTTGTTCGCAACCGGCAGGGTGGCAACCAGTTCTCCGTTGAGGCTGCGCATGGCGACATCGGACACCCCGCTGAACTGGAAGCTGGACGTGCCCTCCACCATCATGCGCGCCACCTCGATCGTGCCGCCGTGCAGGTAGATTTCACCTTCCACCTGGTCGAAGGGAATGCCCGACTCAAACATGTGAGTGAGACTGAGGCGGCGAACGATATCGGCAAGGTTGAGTATATTGACGACGCGCAACGCCCCGGCTGCACCTGCGGGCGCCTCCGGAAAACTCCCGGCCTCGATGTCGACCAGGATCGCGCCCTCGGTGCCGGCCAGCGCGAAGTCCTGCGGGCTGCCCGGCCAGCGCAGTTGCAGATCCAGTTCCCCGCCCTCTGTGCGGAGGATTTGTTCGTAGTCGAAGAATGACAGCGTATCGGCCAGATCCTCAAATGCCAGAATAGCGTCGATACGGGTGTTACCCTGCGCACCCTGGCGCCAGAGAATCTCGCCCGGCGAATCGTTCGTCAGCGCGAGACCCGCGTAGCGGCCGACGATGTCTTTCACCTGCAGGACGTTGCCCATACTGCGCAGCGACAACGCCACGTTGCCCAACCGCTGCTCGCCCCGGTACAGGTTTTCCACCACCAGGTCGATGGGTGGCACCTTGATGATCGCCGCCTCACCGTCCTCTACCGGCGCGTCTTCGGACGCCACCGGCACCAGTAACGCCCAATCGAGATGATCGAGTGTCACTGTAGAGGCCGCGGGCGCGCGCCGCAGTGCGGCCGAGCCGCGCAAGCCTGTCGCGGTGGCGCCGAGCACCCAGGCGTCCCGCCCGGGCTGCAGGCGCAGCGTCACGTCATCGAAGGCGCGTCCCCACAGCGATAGCTGCGCAATACGCAGATCCTCAACGCGCACCTCAAGTGGCGGTGCGACCTCGGCCGCCGGCACTTCTCCATCCCCGGGGTCGCCCGCGTCAAGCATTGAACCGAGACCGAAATACGTCTCGAGAAACGACAGCCATCCTTCTCCGTCGACATTCGGCACCTGGCCAGTGATCCGAAAGGCGCCCGGTTCAGGCGCCGAGGCGGCCCGGTGAATGCCCAGCGTACCGGAGGCCAGTTTGCCGCCGTCGATCTGCAGGTTCAGCGCCAGCGCCTCGCCCAGTGCTATCGAGACGGGCAACCCCTTGGAACCCAGCTCGACCTCCACGGCCAGCGCTTGCGCCGCGTCTGCGGACTTGGCGTAGGGCGGCGGCAAATCGAGCGCCACGCCCTCAAGCTGACTGGCAACCCTCAGAACGGGCCTGGCACCTGGCGTGACAGCCAGTTGCATTTGCGCGTCCGTGCGACCGCTGGCCATGTCCAACAGGTCCAGCGACAGCCATTTCTTTACATCCTTAATGGCAAGGCGTGTGCTCGCCCCGATCAGCAAGCGAGAGGTGCGCGGATCATAGCCCTTCGAGCTAGACAGGTGTTCCTGCTGCAACGTCAGGGCCACCGGTCGACCCCAAAGCTTGCCCGCCAGGTCCTTGCCCCACAGCCCGGTTTCACTGGCGTAGCCAAACTGTCCCGAGAGCTGCTCAACCTGCAGGTTGCCCGGCTCAATGTGCAGCGTGGTGTCCTGCCAGTCAGTGCGAACATCGACCACCGGGGCAGCTTTCTTGTCCGACAGGTTGATTCGCACGGCGAGATCAGCGACCAACTCCCCCGAGGCACGCCACGCATTGAAAGCACCGCCCACGAGCCGGTCCAGTGGCGATTCGTTGACCACACGCAGTCCGTCTTCGGCGGGCCCGGCAACGCGGCCATCGATAGACAACTGAAGTTCGGAGCGCTCATCGACCCGCAGTTCGACCGACATATCCTGCACACTCGACGCGTACAGCGTTGCCTGGTCGGACCAGACGCTCACGGCGGCATCGTCGATCAGCACC
>CAYGOX010000429.1:0-2800 GCA_964351485.1 uncultured Halioglobus sp. | reverse complement strand
CCGTGGCCTGCGACAATCCCTGCGCCGTCGACAGGTGGGTAAACACCATCGGTGGCTGCGCCGCGCGTACTACGTCAGCTGCCAGGGACGCGACAACAACCACCAGTGCCGCGAGCATGGTGTACAGGGTTTTCATAACAACGGCTTGCCGAGCGCGATCAATCGGTGGTGACGCGTTCCGCACCGGCTGATTGAACGGCCGCCAGCGTCGGGTAGCCATTAACGGCCATCAACAGGTCGGCCTCGGCCAGGAAACAGCGCAACACGTGGGCCGCGCCCTCAGCGCCGCCCAGCGCGAGGCCGTAGGCGTAGGGACGCCCGATACCCACCGCGCTGGCGCCAAGCGCAATCGCCTTGATGGCGTCAGAGCCGGACCGCACACCGGAATCAAACCAGACGGGTGTGCTGCCGGCTCCCTCGACGACACCCGGCAACATGTCGATCGCGGAAATTCCGCCGTTGGCCTGGCGCCCTCCGTGATTGGAGCAGTAGATGGCGTCCATCCCCGCATCGGCAGCACGCCGCGCGTCGTCGGGATGACAGATACCCTTGAGCACAATGGGCATCGTGGTAGCTTCGCGCAACCAGGACAGGTGCTCCCAGGTCAGCACCTCACCGAACACCCCGACCCAGGTGAGAATTGCGGTAGCGAGGTCTTCCTCCGGCGGCTTTGCCAACAGACTGCGAAAGACCGGGTCACAGAAATAGTTTTCCAGAACGTGCCCGCGGAGCTGGGGGAAATTCGATCGCTTCAGATCGCGCGGCCGCCATCCGGTCACCCAGGTGTCGAGCGTGACCACCAGCGCCTTGTAACCAGCGCTCTCGGCCCGCTGAATCAGGCTCTGTGCAAGCTCGCGGTTCTTCGGTGTGTACAGCTGGAAATAGGCCGGCGTATCACCGCAGTGCTTGATCACCTCTTCGAGCGGATCGTTGGCCAGTGTCGACGCCACAAACGGCACCCCGGTGAGCGCCGAAGCGCGGGCGGCCGCGATGTCGCCGTGGCCGTCCTGCGTACAGATACCGTTGACCCCGATGGGACTCATGAACAACGGACTGGGCAGCGTATCGCCAAACAGGTTTACCGACAGGTCGCGCTCCGTGCAGTCGACCAGCATCCGCGGCACCATACCCCAGTGGCCGAAGGCCTGGGCATTGCGATCCTGGGTCAGTTCATCGCCACATCCACCCTGCACATAGTGCAACACGTGCGGTGGCATGGCGGCCGTTGCCTTGGCCACGAGGTCCGCAAAATCCACGGGAAACAGCGGCACCTCGCCCTGCAGGCCTTTCATGTATATTTCGTTCTGGAATCCGCCGTAGTTTTGATGGGAGCTCATAGTCGGGTCTCGCGATGACTGTTAACCAGTACTATTAAACGCCAGCAGCTCGATCTCGCACAACAGGTCGGGACGACAAACCGTGGCCTCGACCAGGGTGTTGGGAAAGCCCGCGAAACCCGCTGCAGCGAGCTTCTCCTGAAGCAGGCCGGCCTCGCCGCCATCCTTGAGGTAGGTGATCGCGCTGGCGACATCGCCAAAATCAGCGCCCTGCTCGTGCAACAGGGTCTGCAGGTTCAGGAGCATCCGCTCGATTTGCGCTGCAAGGTCGCCGCAATGCACCGTGGCGCCGGTGGCATCGAGGCTCGCGGTGCCCGAAACATACAACGCGGCGCCGCCGCCCTGGGGCACGGACATTCCCCGGGAAAAATCCGCCCCGTACTGCGGGGCTTCGTTCAGTGTGGGCGTGGTCATCACCGCCCGCCCCGCGGTGCGGCCACCGCGAACCGCGTAAAAACCCAGTGACAGGTCGTGGATGCCGGGCGACGGTCCGGCCCCGATTCCCGTGCTGGCAGGCGCCGGCGCCACGTCGTGCTCGGCAAAAAACACGCGGCGCGCGCGGTTGAAGTCGGCGTAATCGCGTTCCATGGATTCCAGGTGAATCCACGTACGCACCACGTCCCGAAAGGACAGTCCCGCAGCCTGCAGCAACGCCTCGGCATTGGCGAACATCGACAGTGTCTGCTCGTAAGCATCCGCACCACTGCCGGCAATGGCTGCCGCGTAGAGGCGCGCTTCGTCATCCAGCGATACCGCCAAACCGCGGGCAACCGAACAGTTGGGACAGTCACAGGCCAGTTCAACCGTTACGGGACGGCACGCCAGCGGGCCCGTCGAGGGAACCAGAGCCTGTACGGCCACTTCAAGGTGATGGGCGGTATTCAGTGGTGGCTGCTGCACCGCGAGACGCGCCGGGTGATGATCGGCTGTATCGTCACCGGACAGCACAGCCTCGCGCGCTGCCCGGAAGGGATCGGCGTCTGCCGGTTCTGCCAGGAACAGGGTTTCGGTTACGACACAGGCATAGCTGGCGCCCTGCTCTCGCAGCACGTCCGCCATCGCCCGGTAAATAGCGGCGGCCTGTGCCGCCGGATCGGACAGGTGAGCAGGAGGCGCAGTGGCCAGGAACAGCTGCGCGTGCGACGCGTGATTAACGCGGCGCAGCGACACCGGGCACGCATGCACGGTGAAGTGCGCGCCGCCCTCCAGGGACAGACCAGTCAGTGCGACGACCGGCTGCCTAGCAGCCGTCCGTCGGCAGCTGTCCGTCCGGTGTCAGGGAGAAGAACGAGAAGCCGTCCGGCTTGTTCCTGCGGTAGCAGTTCCCGGTTGCCTCGCCTGTGAGGTGGATGAACAGCATATCCACGCCGGGAATACCCAGCGGCGGCGGATTCAGCCCATTCTCCTTCAGGAAGTTCATCGATACGCGTACGTTGTTCACCGATGGGGCGCGACTGGGCGGA
>CAYGOX010000428.1:0-2801 GCA_964351485.1 uncultured Halioglobus sp. | reverse complement strand
CCGTCGGTGCCGGGCATGCGGATATCGCTGATGATCACGTCCGGTTGTCCGGCGCCGATATGTCCGAGAAGTTCGTCGGCATCGGCGAAGCTTTCATTCTCGATGCCCGCCTGGGTCAGGGTCTTTTCCAGCACCCAGCGAATGGAATTGTCGTCGTCGGCAATCCAGACTTTAGTTGGCCTTGGCATGTTCGGTTTCCATGGGTAAGTAGAAGGTGAAGGTGGTATTGCCAGGTTCGCTCTCACACTCGAGGACTCCGTTGTGTCTCGTGATGATGGATTGCGCAATCGACAGGCCAAGGCCCGTGCCATCGGCACGGCCCGTGACCATTGGCGCAAACACGGCGTGGCGTATTTCTTCGGGAACGCCTGGTCCGTCGTCGTGGATATCGACACGGCACATCAGGCGGTGACGCTGGTTGCCCACCGTGAACTGGCGTTGCGATCGTGTCCGCAACGTGATGGTGCTTTGGTCGCTGGCCTGCATCGCGTTGCGCACGATATTCAGCACACACTGGATCAGTTGTGCCTTGTCGTACGGGAACTCGGGCAGGCTCGGGTCGTAGTCGCGCACGAAGCGCACGCGCGATTGTGATTCCGCCTCGATGAGGTTACGCACGTGCTCCAGCACTTCGTGGATATTGCGCACTTGAGGATCGAGCTGCTGGTTTGGCCCCAGCATCCGATCGACGAGGTCGCGCAGGCGGTCGGCCTCGCGGATGATGATGTGGGTGTACTCGCTGAGGCTTTCGTCGGGTAGTTCCCTGGCCAGTAACTGGGCCGCGCCACGCACGCCGCCCAGCGGATTCTTGATCTCATGAGCGAGCCCGCGCAGGATCGCCCGGGTGGTCTCGTGCGTGTGCAGCAGGTTTTCCTCGCGGCTGATGCGCAGGAGGCGGTCGATCGGCATGATCTCGACGATGAGGCTGAAACCGACCTCCGGCTGCAGGGCTGGCGTGACGAGGATGTCGCAGTTCAGTTCCTGGCCGGACTGCAGCACGACGGTGGCGCCGCGGTAGGTCTGCGGCGTCTTGTCGGCCAGGACCTGTTCCAGCGGCTCCAGCCAGTCGCGCACGCTCAGCACGAGCTTGCCCGCGTGCTGTCCGAGGCAGCGCTGCGATGAGGTTTGCAGTAATGATTCCCCAGCGGAATTGATATCGACGACCTCCAGGCCGTCGTTCAGCGCAAGTACGCCGGTGCTGAGGTGATCGAGGACTGCCTCGTTATGGTGCATGTAAACATCCCGTATCTGGTGACCTGAAAGCGCGCATCTGGCCGCCCCCGCGCCTCGTGCCCTCAAGCCGATGTACCCTTGCTAGCAAGATTGAAGCCACATTTGTGGGCAGGGGCACCTGATCCTCTCCACGCCATTCTGAATGTAAACAGGCTCCTGTATTGATAGTTAGCGCCTACATTTTTCGATTGTGCACCCGAAAATCACCCACAGTGCCAGGCGGTGCCTGACCAGGGGTCACTCGTGGCGATGCAAGCGCACCATTATGGTGCACCAATGTGGAGGGGCTGTCGAGGGAGAGGTGGTTAGCGCACGCGGGGGCGCTGGACGTAAACCGTCACGGGTTCTGACATCACGGTGATCTCACCGTTGGCACCCATGATGCCCACGGTCAGGCTGTGTTCACCGCGAAAGACGTTGGTCAGTTCCCAGCGCGCCGCGCGCTGGGGATCGTTATAGGGCACCCCGTCGACAAACAGTTGCAGGGCCTGGCTGACATTCAGGCGCGGTTTGACCTTGACGGCCACCGGGAAATTTCCCGGCCCCATCGGGATGGTTTCCTCGTGGGCCGGCGTGGTGATGGTGATTACCTGCTCTTCGATGGGAGGCTGCGCGCCGGTCGGCAACTGGTTGGCCGGTGGCGCCGGCGGCGCACTCGGGGGTGCGGGTGTGGTGTTGACCGGGGCGACCTCGACCTTCTCCGTGCGCGTGGACCCGGCCGGCGGAGAGTCGGTAAAGACGATGTTGCCGTCCTTGTCGGTGGTCTTGTAGATCGCGGCCTGCGCCGCCGTGGCGCCGCCGAGCAGCAGGGTGAAAATCAGTGCGGCCCGCAACATCGTGAAGTACTCGCTGGCAGTGGTCACTGCATTAACCCTAGCAGAAATGGTGTGGGCGGCGCAGTGGGGAAACTGGTGAATATGCCGGGCGAACGGGCACAAAAAAGCCCGCTACAAAGAGCGGGCTTTTTCGGTTGGGGTGCAATTACACCGAGTAGTACATCTGGAACTCGATCGGGTGAGTGGTCATGTTCAGACGCTCTACTTCCTCGGACTTGAGCGCGATGTAGCCGTCGATCATGTCGTCGGTGAAGACACCGCCGGCAGTCAGGAAGCTGCGATCGGCATCGAGGGCTTCCAGGGCCATCTCGAGGCTGGAGGAAACTGTCGGGATCGCCGCGGCTTCTTCCGCCGGCAGGTCGTACAGATCCTTGTCCGCGGCATCTCCGGGGTGGATCTTGTTCTGGATGCCGTCGATACCGGCCATCAGCATGGCAGCGAAGGTCAGGTACGGGTTGCCGGTCGGGTCGGCGAAACGCACTTCGATACGCTTGCCCTTGGGGCTCGGCTCGTACGGGATACGGATAGAGGCGGAGCGGTTACGGGCAGAGTAGGCCAGCATAACCGGTGCTTCAAAGCCGGGAACCAGGCGCTTGTACGAGTTGGTGGAGGCGTTGGCAAACGCGTTCAGTGCGCGCGCGTGCTTGATGATGCCGCCGATGTAGTACAGCGCAGTTTCAGACAGTCCGGCGTATCCGTCACCGGCAAACACGTTTTCGCCGTCCTTCGAGA
>CAYGOX010000427.1:0-2809 GCA_964351485.1 uncultured Halioglobus sp. | reverse complement strand
TTCCAAGCGTGTGAGCAAGGAGGGGGCCACGCTGGGCATGATCGCAGGACTGGGCGTGACCCTGCTGTACGTGTTCCAGCACAAGGGCATTATGTTCATCTCCTCGACGGCCTACCTCGGTGACTTGCCGGCCAACTGGTTTTTCGGCATCGAGCCCAACGCCTTCGGCGTGATTGGCGCGGCAGTGAATTTTGCTGTGGCGCTGACCGTGACGCGCTTTACCGCGCCGCCGCCGGAATCGGTCCAGGCGCTGGTGGACGACATCCGCGTGCCCGCCGGCGCGCCCTGCGCGCAGGGCCACTGAGGGCCGGCGCCGTGTCACACTCCGATGACGAACTGTGGATGCGCCGGGCGCTGGCCCTGGCTGACCGCGCAGCCAATGAGGGTGAGGTGCCTGTGGGTGCGGTTGTGGTACGCGACGGGCAGTTACTCGGTGAGGGCTGGAACCAGATGATCGGCGCGAGCGATCCCACCGCGCACGCGGAGGTGGTCGCGCTGCGCGATGCCGCCGCACACGTGGGCAACTACCGGCTGCCGGGCACCACGCTGTACGTGACGCTGGAGCCGTGCACGCTGTGCATCGGCGCGATGATCCACGCCCGGGTCGAGCGGCTGGTCTTCGGCGCGCGTGAACCGCGCGCGGGGGTGGTTTGCAGCACCGGCAGCCTGCTCGATGACTCGCGTTACAACCACCGCGTCGAATGGGAGGAGGGGGTGCTCGCCGAGCAGAGCAGCGAGCGCTTGCGAGCGTTTTTCAAGGCGCGGCGCTAAAGCGCAAGCAGACTGAGGTTCTCGATCGCGCCGGGAATGTATTCCCGGGTCTTCACCGGCGGTAGCGTCTTGTTCTCCGGGATATCCTGCCATTCCAGGATGCTGAAGTAGTGCCGGATATTCTGCACGTAGGTCACCGCCTCGTCGCCGCGCGCGAAGCCGTAGCGGGTATTCTTGTAAAACGAACTTTTGCGCAGCAGCGGCAGCCGCTCCATCACATCGCGCCACAGGTCCGGGTTGCCGCCCTGGGCATCGGTGATCTTGCGCGCGTCGTGCAGGTGACCCATGCCGATATTGTAGGCCGCCAGCGCCATCCAGGTGCGGTCCGGATCCTCAATGTCGTCGGGCAGACGGCGCTTGATGTCCTTTAAGTACCGGGCGCCGCCGCGCAGGCTCTGCGCTACGTCCAGCCGGTTAGTCACGCCCAGTTCCCGGGCCGTTGGCAGTGTCAGCATCATCATGCCGCGCACCCCGGTGGGCGAGGCGGCCCGCGGATTCCAGTGTGATTCCTGGTAGGCCACGGCTGCGAGCAGGTGCCAGTCCATCTGGTACTCGTTCGCCACCTGCTTGATGAGGTCGCGGTACTTCGGCAGCGTCCGGCGCATCTTGCCCAGGAAGGTGTGTGAGCCAATGCGCGAAACCCCGCGGGTGTGACCGAAGTGTATCTCGCGCTTGCGCTCCAGGGTGCCGTCCTCCTGGAGTCGCTGGATAAAGGCATTGATGCGCGTCAGCAGGCGCGCGTTGTCGCGATCCGGCGGCAGGTACCAGACCATGTCCTGCTCCTGGCCGAGGTCAAAGGCGACCTTCAGCCGCGGGTAGAGGCTCTGCTGTACCTTGAACTCGTTCGAGTCGATGACGGCCAGTTCCGCCTCGCCGGCGGTGAGCAGTTCCAGCAGCTCCATGGTGTCGGCCTCCGGTATCTCGCGCCAGGTCAGTTCCGGGTACTGCTCGTCGCGCAGCCGCCGCAATGCCTCGGCGTGGCTGGAGCCGGCCAGTACCACCATCGACATGCCCTTGACCTGCTCAATGCTGCGCGGCCGGTAGGTGCCCGCGACGTAGACCACCTGCGGGGTCAGCTTGAAGTAGGACAGCGAGTGTTCGAAACGCGCGGCGCGCTCCTGTGTCAGGGTCAGTCCTGCCGCGGCCAGGTCGGCCTCGCCGCGCACCAGCCGGGTAAAGATACCGCTGAGGCTGAAGGCCGGTTTGATCACCAGGTCCACGCCCAGTTCCTCGGCGAGCAGGCCGGTCAGGTCGTACTCGAAGCCGGCGAGTCCGTTCTTGCCGATGAAGTAGGTGGTGGGGCTGTTGCGGCTGACCACCACCAGTTCGCCCTGGTCGCGGATGGCCTCCAGGGTGTCCGGCTGCTCACAGCCGGACAGCAGCGCCGCGAGTAACGCGGCGCCAAGCGCGACCATCAATCTGCTGTGAGCTGTCATTTTTCCAGTGTACCGGGCCCGGCGGCATTCGTGCAGCTGCCGGGTGTGCAAACGGACAGATTTTCCATTGGGGCCGCCTGTCCAAATGCAGTACAATACCGCCCCTTCAAAATGCCGCACTTTTTTGGAGCTCCCTTCGGTATGTTAACCCTGCGCGGTGCACCTGCCCTGTCCGCGTTTCGACTGGACAAGCTGGCGCAAAAGCTGGCGGCAATCGATCCGCACCTGTCTCTTCTTCACTGTGAATATGTCCATTTTTGCGCCCTGCACGGCACGCTGTCAGGCGACCAGCAGCAGGTGCTCGAGCGGCTGCTGGCCTACGGTGAGGACGGCGGCGCCCGCGCCCCGGTGCCAGATGCCACGCTGCTGCTGAGCGTACCGAGGCCGGGGACGATCTCCCCCTGGTCCACCAAGGCCACCGATATCGCCCACAACTGTGGGCTTGACGCGATCGAGCGCATCGAGCGCGGCCTGGCCTGGTACCTGTCACTGCCCGAGTCCTTCAGCGCCCAGCAGCACGCGGCGCTGGCCGGGCTGCTGCACGACCGCATGACCGAGGCGCTGCTGCCCGACCTGGAGTCGGCCGGTGTCCTGTTCGAACA
>CAYGOX010000426.1:0-2858 GCA_964351485.1 uncultured Halioglobus sp. | reverse complement strand
GGTGTCCATGCGATCCCACAACACCGCTTCGCGCGTGACAACGGCGAGGTCGGCCTGCGCCAACACACTGTTGTCCCCGTCCTCGACGCCGGCTTGCAGGGCCGGTACATGGCGCGCTGACAGTTCGAGCACGGCGCTGTAGGGCAGGGTGTTGGCCTGTAGTCCCCGCGCGCCGTTGTCGGTCGTATTGAGTATCACCCGGTCCAGCGAATCCTTGTCGGCGCAGGCCTCTGCGCAGGCGCGTGCGGCCGCGGAGTCCTTAAAAAACAGGAAGGCGGTAATACCGCCGAGTATGCCGGGCTTGATTGCCTCGGCCTCGACCCACAGGCAATCCTCGGGTATTGGCCGGGAAAACGTTTCGAGCTCGTCCTCGGCCATCGCGATGGCGCCGGGCATATCGTCGTCGGTCATGCCGGTCAGCATGGCATCGTCGACCATGTAGCAGGCGATCGCGTCGTAATCCTGCGATGCGCCGGCCAGCGGCGCCGGTCGAATCGGTTCGCACTGCACGTAGCCGCGGGCGAATCGCCACAGCGGTTGCGACATGCCCAGTGCGCCGTGCCGGCGCCAGCGGCAGACAAATTCGTCGGGTGTGAAGCCGGGTTTCCGATGGGCGAGGTAGATGAGTTTCAGCATGGGTGGTCCTCGCTCAGCCGTAGAAGGCTTTGGTCGCTTCTTCCATGAACAGCAGGGCTTCGTAGCGCTGTTGCTCGATCGCTTTCATCTGTTCATCGTTACCCAGGTACGGTGTGATGTGCACGGGCTTCTGGCCGAGGGCGGCGAGAAAGTCAGCCACCACATCCGCCGGTTGCAGCAGGGGCGGCGCTTCGCGACCGTTCTCATCGAGCAGTTTGTGCAGTGAGGGCGTATCCATTGCGCCGCAGACGCCACACAGTACGTCCACGTCGTCGTGGCGCAGCTCGCTCCACAGCGATTCACAGAAGTTGAGCTGGAAGGACTTGGTCGCCGAATAGATGGCGCCGCCGGGCTGGCCGTATAGCGCGGCGCCCGAAGACAGGATGACGATGCCGCCGCGTTTGCGCTCGCGCATCGGGCCGGCAAGTTGGTAGCTGCACTCGCTCACGGCCAGGACGTTGCGCCACAGCAGGTCGTGCCAGGCCTGCCACTGCGCGTCGAGGAAGCGCGAGCCGTTCGGGTCAGCGCCGGCGTTGGCGACGAACAGGCCGATCTCGAGATCGCCCACGGCGTCCATCACCTGGCTGGCCGCCGAGTCGCCGGCAAGGTCGATCGACGCGGTGCGGACTTCAACCCCGAAGCGCTCGCCAATATCGGCGGCCAGCGAGTCCAGCGGCCCCTCGCGTCGGGCGATCAGTAGCAGGTTCAGGCCCTCGGCTGCCAGTTGCCGGGCGAATTCGGCGCCCGTGCCGTCAGAGGCACCGGTAATCAGGGCCCAGGGCCCGTATTTGCGCGCGATCTCTGTCATCAGCGAGTACTCCGTTCTTCAATTCGGGGGACAGTTTACTTAACTAAGTCCCTGTTCACAGCGAAACCGCCCCGCCAGAATGAGAATGCGGCCAGCAGTGCGACCGCGGAAACCGCGAGCAGGGCATAGCGAATCGCTTCATCGCCGTACTGCGGTGTCAGCTGGTCGCTGATCACGCCGACCATGAGCGGCCCGAGGCCCATGCCGATGAGGTTCGAGGCAATGGTCCACAGTGCGTGCGTCATGGCACGCATGCTGGCCGGCGAAAGATTCTGGCCGATGGCGATGGTGGCCGGAGACGCCATGCCGGCGGCGATGGAGCCGCCGATGGAAAAGATAAAACCTGCCGGCACACCCGCGACTTCGCTGGCGACCGGCCACAACAGGAAAGCGGCCGTCAGCGGAAAGGTGATCAGCATGGCCGTCGCCGGCAACCACATGTACCAGCGCGCATCGCGCTGCCCCAGGTAGTCCGCCAGCATGCCCCCGGCAAGTGCCCCCAACAGTGACGGGACGGGGCCGATCAGGAAGAATGTCATGCCGGCAGCAGCCTGCTCGAGCTCGTAGACGCGCATGAGGAAGGCGGGCTCCCATACACCGCGGCCCAGCGAGGTGACGTTGAGGAAACTCGCCCCGACAATCAGCCACAAAAAGGTTCGCTTGCCCAACAGCGTGCGCAACACGGTTCCCAGCGGCGGCCTCGGCTGTGCAGCGTCGCCGGCGTCCTGCTCCATTTGGCCGCGCGGGGGTTCTCGCACGGTCAGGAAAAACAGCGCAGCCAGGAACAGTCCGGGCAGACCCGCGACGATGATTGCGGTTCGCCAGCCGTAGTGCTGCCCGACAATACCGCCCAGGAGCATGCCCGCCCCGATGCCGGCGACACCCCCGAGGGTGAAAATGGACATGGCGCGGCCGCGCTTCTCGGCGCTGAAGTAATCCGACAGCAGCGAGGCCATCGGTGGCGAGCACCCGGCCTCGGTAATGCCGACCCCCATGCGCGTGAGTAACAGCACCGGGAAGTTTTTCGCAAAACCGGCCGCCATGGTGAACAAACTCCACAGCGTGATCGCCAGCGCGATCATGTTGCGGCGGTTGGTGTAGTCAGCGAGCCGCGCGAGCGGCAACTGGAACAGGACGTGAATGACGACGAAAGCCGGGCCGACGAGCCAGCCGATCTGTGTGTCCGTCAGATTTAGATCAGCCTTGATCTGCTCCACCAGGATGGAGACAACATAGCGATCCATGATGCTGACCAGCATCACCAGGAAGGCCAGCACCAGCACGTAGCGCAGGTACCACGGTCGGTACTGCACAGTGTTCATCGCAGTTTCGCGCGCTACCAGGTGTAGGACACTTCAACGCCGTACGTCAGCGGCAGGTTCCACTGGTAGCTGAGCGTCTGGGTGGTGCCGAT
>CAYGOX010000425.1:0-2859 GCA_964351485.1 uncultured Halioglobus sp. | reverse complement strand
CGAGGTGTTGATCGCGCACCGCCACATCGTCGTCGAACCCGAAGACCACGTGATCCTGTTCCTGGTCGACCGCAGTAAAATCAAGGCCGTCGAAAAACTGTTCGCGGTCGGCCTCGGTTTCTTCTCCTAGGTTACCGCCTTGCACTTCTCGGTCATCTTCAAGATTCTCGGCGCCCTGCTGATGCTGTTCAGCAGCGCGACGCTGCCGCCGCTGCTGTTTGCCATTGTCGCCGGCGACGAAACGGTGGAAGGTTTCCTCGCCGCACTGGCCATCACCTTTTTCTCCGGGTTATTCCTGTGGCTGCCGACACGGCGCGCCAACTACGAGCTGAGGATCCGTGATGGATTCCTGGTGACCTCGCTGTTCTGGACGGTACTGGGCCTGTTCGGTGCATTGCCCTTTGCCCTGACGCCATCGCTCGACCTGACTCCGACCGAGGCGGCCTTTGAATCCATCTCCGGCCTGACAACGACCGGGGCCACCGTGATTGTCGGGCTCGATTCCCTGCCGCACTCGATCCTGCTGTATCGCCAGCTGCTCCAGTGGCTCGGCGGTATCGGCATCATCGTGGTCGCGGTGGCCGTCCTGCCGATGCTCGGCATCGGCGGTATGCAGCTCTACAAGGCGGAAACGCCCGGGCCCTCCAAGGACACGAAGCTGACACCGCGTATTACCGAAACGGCCAAGGCACTCACAACCGTATACGTGGGCCTCACCATTGCCTGCGCTGCGGCGTACTACGCAGTGGGCATGACCAGCTTTGACGCCATCGCGCACGCGTTGTCGACCGTGGCAATCGGGGGGTTCTCAACACACGACGCCAGCATGGGGTTCTTCGACAACGAAAGTGTGCTCGTCGTATGCAGTGTTTTCATGACGATCTCGGCCATTAATTTCGGCCTGCACTTCCTGGCCTGGCGGCGCCGTTCCATTCGCGTCTATGGCAAGGATTCCGAATCGAAGTTCTTTATCTCGGTACTGGCGATCTGCATCATCATCACCTGCACCTACCTGATCTTCACCAACACCCTGCGCCCGGGCGATTCACTGATCCACGGCGTGTTCCAGGCGATCTCGATTACCACCACCACCGGTTTCGCCACCCAGGAGTTCGCCGCGTGGCCGTCCTTCCTGCCTGTCATGCTGCTGATGTTTTCCTTCATGGGTGGCTGCGTGGGGTCCACCGGCGGCGGGATGAAAGCCATGCGCCTGATGCTTATCTACAAGCAGGGCGCGCGCGAACTGAAACAGCTCGTGCACCCCAACGCGGTCATTCCGCTCAAGGTTGGGCGCAACCGCGTGGAAGCTTCAGTGGTCAGTGCCGTCTGGAGCTTCTTTGCCGTTTACACCACCTCGTTCATCATCATCATGCTGTTGTTGATGGCCACCGGGCTGGATTTCACTACCGCGTTCTCCGCGGTGGCCGCGTCGATCAACAACCTCGGCCCGGGCCTGGGTGAGGTCGCGGCCAATTACGGCAGTATCAGTGAAGTGGCCAAGGCGCTGCTGTGTTTCGCAATGCTGCTCGGTCGACTGGAAGTGTTCACGCTGTTGGTGCTCTTCACCCCGATGTTCTGGCGCCTGTAAGCGCTACTTCGCCAGGCCGCGGTCGCGGCGGATCACCTCGTAGGCGTTTTGTATTTCCTGTGACCGCTCAGTGGCGACCTTGATCATCGATTCGGGCAGCCCCCTGGCGATCAGTTTATCGGGGTGATGTTCGCTCATCAGCTTGCGGTAGGCCCGCTTGAGCGTTTTGTTATCCACGGTCGGCTCAACGCCCAGCGCAGCATAGGCAGCACTCACCGAGGTCGCGCCGGAAGGCGCGGACTGGCCCTGCGCCCCGGAATGGAACTGGGCCTGGGCCTGTGTCATAGCAATCAGCCGCTCCAGCTGCGCCGGGGATATTTGCAGATCGGCAGCGATGGCCTCGAGGGTCTTGCGTTCGGCGGCGTCCATCCGACTGTCTGCGTGTGCCTGCGACACCAGGAACAACAGCATCATCTGGATGAGCTGTGGCTGGCGACCACAGGTCTGCAGGAAAGACTGCACCGCCGCCTGCCGGTCAAACCCCGGGGCCGCTCCCGCCTTGAACTGCGCGATGGCGCGTCTTTTTTGCTCCGCCGTCATGCCCAGCTGAACAAAGAGTTGCTGGGCGTGATCGACCTCGGCTTCCGATACGCGCCCGTCTGCCTTGGCCAGGTGACCGGCCAGCAGAAAGGTGGTGTCAAAGAAGGTCTCCCTGACTTTTGCCAGATGTTGTGGCGAGGCGAGCCGCAGGAACTGCCACAGGCCGCGATCGAAGGCGTGACCGATCAGCACCCCGATGATCAGGCCGATGATATTGCCGGCGAGAAACCCCAGCACGCCGCCTATGATTTTTCCGTACACGGCCCACCCCGGGGGAAAGTCTGTTGTGCAACAAGCGCGTATTATGCCGGCAACGTAGGCTGTATAATAGGCGGCTTTTTGAAACCACCGGCGGCGCAGCAGTGACAGACAGGACCGACAGTACACTCACGTTCCAGGAGATTATCCTGAAGCTCCAGCAGTTCTGGGCCCGGCATGGCTGTGTCGTCTTGCAGCCGCTGGATATGGAGGTCGGTGCCGGTACTTTTCACCCGGCCACCTTCCTGCGTGCAGTCGGGCCCGAGGCGTGGAACGCCGCGTATGTCCAGCCCTGCCGCCGGCCCACCGACGGCCGCTACGGTGAGAACCCCAACCGGCTCCAACACTACTACCAGTTCCAGGTCGCACTGAAACCGTCGCCGCCGGATATCCAGGCGTTGTACCTCGAATCGCTGAGCGCGCTGGGCATCGACAGCACTGTGCACGACATCCGCTTTGTCGAGGACAACTGG
>CAYGOX010000424.1:0-2875 GCA_964351485.1 uncultured Halioglobus sp. | reverse complement strand
GTGCCGACAACCTGGAAGTCTGGGAAGGCTAGAATTCGTAACGCAACGTCGCGCCGTAGGTTCTCGGTGGTGGCCGGAACAATACCAGCGTTCCCCACAGGGGGTTGGGCGAGATGGTCTGCGACGCATACTTGTCGTCGGTGAGATTCCGGCCCCAGATCGAAACGTTCCAGTTGTCGTTGCGCCACCCCAGCTTGCTGTTCACCAGATTTCTATCGTCAAAGTCCGAGTCCACCAGATCCGCTGATGCCGCCACGTTCGTGCTGTGGTCATCCATGTAGCTGTAGTCGGTGCGCCAGTAGATGCCGCCATCACCCAGTGGGAAAACCAGCGTTGCTGCGAGATTAGCGCTGTAGTCGGCAGTGAAAGGAAGCTGGTCGCCTTCGTTCGGGCCGTCGGTTATATCGTACTTGTGCATATACAGTAGGCCCGCAGTCAGCGTCAGGTTGGGCAGCGGCAGCGCTTCGACCTGAAAATCCACACCCGAAATTTCCACCTCCGCCTCGTTCGAGACAAAGGTGCCTACGCCGGTCGTTAGCTGGCGCTGGGCCTGGAAATCATCGATCTCAGAGTAGAATGCGCTGGCGTTGATGCGCAGCCTGGCGTCCAGCAGGGTGGATTTAACACCCAGCTCGTAGGGGAGGGTGTCCTCGTCCTGGAACTCCCGCTCATCGGCCAGGCCATTGACCGTCTGGAAGCCGCCCGACTTGGTCCCGGTGGCGGCGCTGGCAAACACCATGCTGTCGTCGCCGATATCCAGTGACGCGCGCAACAGCCAATCGACATTGTCGGAGCTGCGGTCCAGCTCGGCATCAATCGGTGTCGAGGCTGAGTCGAGGAAGAAGCGACCGCCAAAGCCCGGCGCGGAAGAATTGGTTTG
This sequence comes from uncultured Halioglobus sp., assembly GCA_964351485.1. Classification (GTDB taxonomy): domain Bacteria; phylum Pseudomonadota; class Gammaproteobacteria; order Pseudomonadales; family Halieaceae; genus Marimicrobium. Next base: position 1,995 of record CAYGOX010000424.1, on the reverse strand, counting down.
ACTGAACAGGTCGGAGGTTTTCTTTTCGTCAGTCCAGCGCAGGCCGCCGGTGATGTGCCAGGCGTCGCCCATATGCCACGTGGCCTGACCGAAAACTGCCACCGTCTCTGTTTCCTGCTTGTAGTTAATGACGAGGTTGTCGCCGGTTGCTGCAATCAGGGTCGCTGGAATCGGCAGGAATCCGCTCTGTGTTGCGAGAGGTACGAAGTCTTTGCCGATGATGACGAAGGGATCGCCGTTGCCGCCGCGTCGCGTGGTCTGCTCGTAGTAGAACAAGCCCGCCATATAGTCGATGTGCTCGCCAGCCTGCGCGTCGAAGCGCAATTCCTGTGAGAAGCTGCCTCCCGAGAAGCGGTCGTTTTGCAGGGTTAGCACATCCAGCTGCGAGCGGTCGGGATCCTGGGCGATTTCATAGTCGTAGTCGTTCCAGGCAGTGATGCTGGTGACGTCGCCCACGCCGGCGTCATAGTTGACGGTCAGTGAGGCCAGGTCCGATTGCAACTCAAAACTGTTTTCGGCACCCGATTGCACGTTGTAGTCGTAAGGGTCGTTGCTGTCGGCGTTGAATCCCTGTGCGAGCAGGGCGTTGTTCAGCGCCGTGGTTTGTACCGCATCTGCGCCACAGCAGGTGGTGTCCTGGTCGACATGGCTGGCGCTCAGCAGAATGCTCAGTGTCTCTGCAGGTTCCCACTGGAGCTTGCCCTGGATATTCCAGTCGTCAGCATCGTTTAGGTCATCGCCAGCGCTGTTGTCGTAGTAGCCATCGCGCTCGTGCAGGGAGCCCGACAGTCGATACGCCAGGGTGTCCGACAATGGGCCCGAGGCAGAAGCGGTAAGCCTGAGCAAATCGTAATCGCCGGCAGAGGCCTCCACGTATCCCTCGAACGCCTCGAAGCTGGGTTTTTTGGTGATAACACTGATGGCGCCGGCATTGGTGTTCTTGCCATAGAGTGTGCCCTGTGGCCCCTGCAGGACTTCGATGCGTTCGATATCGGTAAGGTCCGACATGCCCAGTCCCGTTCGCCCCAGGAATACGCCGTCGACGAACAGGCCGACAGACGGCTCCAGCGCCGGGTCGGTTTGCGCAGTGCCCACGCCGCGAATGGTCATCCGCGCATTGAAGGGGCTGGTATTGACGTTGATGTTCAGGGCGGGCGTGAGTACTGCCACATCACCGGCGTTTTGAATACCGGCTTCCTGGATCGTCTCGGCACTGAAGGCGTTAACGGTCACCGCGATGTCCTGCAGGCTTTCGGATCGTTTGGTGGCAGTCACGATCACTTCTTCGAGCGCGGGGCTCTGTGCCAGGGCCGCGTTGGCAGTAATAGAAAGGGCGAGGGGAGAAACGAGTGAGGTTAATCTGGGCATATCGATACTCCTGTAGACTTGTTATCTTATATTGACACTATATGTGACATTATATAATGTCACAATTTATGAGAAATTGATTGTGAGCGCAAGGGCTGGCTAACGTATTTCAATGAACAGTCGGGCAGCCGTGGTCATTCCAGCCATGAACTGAGGAGTGGTGGAAAAGCATGGAATTCAAGCGTACCCCGGACGAACGGTTCGAAGGCCTGGTCGATTACCCCTTCGCGCCCCACTACCTGGAGGTAGACGACACTGAGGGCGGGAAATTGCGCATTCACTACCTGGATGAGGGTGCACCCGAGGGCGATGTGGTGCTCCTGATGCACGGTCAGCCGGTGTGGAGCTATCTGTACCGCCACATGATCCCGCCGCTGGTGGAGGCGGGCTTTCGGGTGATTGCGCCGGACCTTGTGGGTTTCGGGCGGTCCGATAAACCCACACGAACCCAGGATTACACCTACGCACGTCATGTGGCCTGGATGCAAGACTGGCTGCTCCAGCTTGATCTGAGTGGCATTACGGTGTTCTTCCAGGACTGGGGGAGCATGATCGGCCTGCGTCTTGTGGCAGCTTTCCCGGAGCGCTTTTCCAATGTGGTACTGGCTAACGGGGCCTTGGTCGCGG
>CAYGOX010000423.1:0-2881 GCA_964351485.1 uncultured Halioglobus sp. | reverse complement strand
AACCGGGCAAGGGCTATCTTGGCGTAAAAATGTTCCGGATCCAGCTCGACCGCGCGATTCAGCTCTTCGGAAAACTTCTCCATCTGACCCAGGCCCGCAAACGCCTTGGACCGCAGATAGTGGTACTGACTGACACCCGGCCGTTTTTCAATCAGGGTATCGAGCGTCAGCAGCGCCTGATTGAAACGCGATGCCGCCAGCTCGAAACCGGCCTTGGTTACCAGCGCATCGGGGTTGGCTTTCTGTTCCTCGCTCAACGCATCAAGCAACGGTGCGGCACGCTCGAGTTGACCGCGGGCAATGAAATACCGAGCCTGCACCAACCTGGGCTCCATCGCGCGGGGATTTTCGCGTAACGCATCCTCGAGACTCTGCAGCATGCTGTCCTCATCGCCCTGCTGTGCGTAGGAGCCGGCGATACGCAGGAGCGTTTGCATGTGCCCCGGATTGTGCTTAAGGACATGGCGGTAACGCGCACGCGCATCGTCAAAACGCTGTTCACTCAGCGCAAAGTCCGCCAGCCCGTGGTTGGCGCCCGGGTCGCCGGGGGTAATCTCATCAGCTTTAAGAAAGGCCTCCCGCGCCTCGTCGTGCGCTCCACTGGCAAGTTGCGCGCGGCCCAGCAGGTTGTATGACGTTGCGCTCTGGGGGTTTCGTTCGCGGTAATCCTCGGCGGCGTCTACCGCCTCTTTCAGTTTGCCCTGACGCAGGAAATTCAGGACCAGCAGTATGTCGGCCTGCTCGAACTGCGGATCGGAAGAGGCGATACCCTGCAGTGTCGCGACGCCCATTTCCTCGTTACCTGCTGCGATGTAACCGGCCCCCAGACGCGCCTTCGCCTGCGCAGAGTCGGGCTCCAGTTCCGCAACACGCGCCAGCAGTTCTACACCCTCCCCGCTGCGCCCTTCGGCGAGATAGGCACTGGCAAGCAGATTCATCGACTCTACATCTTCAGGTAGTGCAGCAACCACTGGCTGGAGGAGCTCTATCACCTTGCCGAAATTCTGTTGCTCAAGTTCGAGGCGTCCGGCCAGCTTGGCTCCGACGACACTGCCCGGAACCAGCCCGAGAAACCGGTACACGTTCGCCATGGCCTGCTCGATCGCACCCTGCTCGAGATCGATTGCCGCGATGTAGTAATGGGACAGGGGATAGGCATCGGAAAATTCCGCGGCCTTTTGGAAGGAGGCTCTCGCTGCAGTGAGGTTCTTGGCGTTCAGTGCGACCAGCCCCTGCGCAAAATGCACGCCGGGGTGCGCCTTGGCGACCGGTCCCGCCTGCTTTCTAAGGGTTTTCAGATCCTCGCGGGCACCTTTGAAGTCCTGCTGATAGAGGCGCATCATCACCCGGTTAAGACGTGCGTCAAAACTCCTGGGTGAAAATTTGAGCGCCTGTGTGTAGGCCTCTTCCGCTTTCTCCGGTTCCCGCTGTGCGCTCTCGACATCTCCCAACAGGTTCCACGCTGGAGCGTAGTTAGGATTGTCCTTGAATATCCGGTTCAGACGGTGGCGGGCAGTGGTGTACTCCTGCTGCGCCATGGCCAGCCTGGCGTAAGCCACCTCGGCATAGGGGGAGCGCGGATCATTGCGCATTGCCTCACCCAGGATCTCATCTGCCGCCACCAGGTCACCCTGATAAAGGAGCGCCAGCCCTTTCGCCGCCTCGACCTCAGAGCGTCCCTCAGGATCGAGGTTCTGCAAAGGCAGCCCCTCAAGCTGTTTGAACTCGCCCAGACTCAGCCAGGCCTTGGCCAGGACCGGCACGATCAGAGAGGCATCGACTCCACGCTCATAGGCCTTGCCCAGTTCCTTGGCGGCATCCTGGTATTCACCACGCTCGAAGTAGGTAATACCCAGCAGTGCGCGCGCCCTGGAGTTATTAACGTCCTTCTGAAGGGCGTTTTTGAGCTCAACGATGGCCGCCGCGCTGTTCTTCTCTTCGATATAGGTTCTGGCGTTGGCAAAGTGCTGCTCGCTGGTGACCTCATCTTCCGCACAGCCAGACACAGCCAGCACAACAGCGAATGACAGACAGGGGAGCAAACGTGATTTCATTGCAGACTTCTCTCTCGCAGCCCACTCGTGGTTCACACGGTGCACAATGCCGCAAGAGGCAGACCGGAGTGGGGAATTTCGACCTGCCAGCATTATGTCCCATGTCTGGCAGGGTAGCAAAACGGACCGAAGCCGTTCGACGCCGGCAAGGACCGGCGCTGAAGTTACATCACCTGCCGCAGGGCCTGTGAAGACTCATCAAGGTACGCAACCGACAGGTAATGCTCGAGGCCGGCAAAAGCGCCCTCGGCAAGATGAGGCACCTGCCGAGCAATATGGTAGTCCACGCCCAGCGAAGTCAGGCAGCGTCGGTAGAAGCGGGCATTACACAGCGAACTGAGCACCATGGCATGCTCAAAACCGATTTCCCGGGAATGCTCTACCAGTTGTCCAATAAATTCGCGGATAAGCGGCAGCTTGCGGACGGTGGGTTCAATCACGAATCGTTCCCACATGCAGCAGCGCTGGTGGTCGATCGCCAGATTGTCGGCCTGACTGGGTAACGCGAGACGACTGGTAATGCGCACCCCGCCGATGCAGACACCATCCCTGAGTGCTACGAGTATGTGGCTCTGCCTGTCCTGGTCGTCTTCTGACCCGTCAAACTCCGGCAACCCCAACTCGGCGCGAAAACAGCGCTCGCGTAACGCATAGTACTGGTCCAGAACCGCTTCATCGCGGGTGATCACATACTGTAGTGACAACGGTTGTACCCCTTCTTTAGTCTGCCTCGTCGATGGGCAGTTGCGGGAATGCAAGTTGTGAACCAGACATTTCGAATTATTTTAAAAACAGCGTCTTAGGATGAAACTGTATAACCTTTTTGG
>CAYGOX010000422.1:2126-2882 GCA_964351485.1 uncultured Halioglobus sp. | reverse complement strand
CCGGCGTCCACCTCTACCGTAGTGGAGGCGATCATGGTGACCTCGGCGTCGGCCACTTCGAAACCGGCCTCGGCCACGGCGCTGCGCACCTCGGACAGATCCTCCCAGGCGGTGGTGATATCCACCGAGCCATCGTCGTGCGCCTCGATATCTTCAGCACCCGCTTCCAGCGCGACTTCCATAACGGCGTCTTCGTCGGTGCCGGGCGCGAGATTGATCTGGCCCTTGCGCGAGAACAGGTAAGCCACTGAGCCATCGGTGCCCAGGTTGCCGCCGCGCTTGCTGAACGCATGGCGCACTTCGGCCACGGTGCGGTTGCGGTTATCCGTCATCGCCTCGACCAGTACCGCGATTCCACCCGGGGCATAGCCCTCGTAGGTGAGCTCCTCCATATCGTCGGTTTCGCTGGTCCCCGCGCCCCGGGCGATCGCGCGGTCGATGGTGTCGCGGGTCATGTTGGCGCCCAGCGCCTTGTCCACCGCCGCGCGCAGGCGCGGGTTGTCTTCGGGAGCAGGACCGCCCTGCTTGGCGGCCACGACCAGCTCGCGAATCAGCTTGGTGAAGGCCTTACCCCGCTTGGCATCCTGTGCCGCCTTGCGGTGTTTGATGTTGGCCCATTTACTGTGTCCGGCCATGGTGCCTCCGGGCTGCGGTAGATGATTCGATCAGACTTAATCCTTCTGCGTCTGGCGCAGACGAATGTTCAGCTCCTTGAGTTGTGCCGCGCTCACCTCGCCCGGGGCGTCGGTCATGACA
>CAYGOX010000422.1:0-2116 GCA_964351485.1 uncultured Halioglobus sp. | reverse complement strand
TCATCAGCATGACCAGGCGGTCGAGGCCAAAGGCCAGGCCACCATGGGGCGGCGCGCCGTACTGCAGGGCGCCGAGCAGGAAGCCGAACTTCTCCTGCGCCTCCTCCTCGTCGATATTGAGGATGCGGAACACGGCCTGCTGCATATCGGCCTGGTGGATACGGATACTGCCGCCTCCCAGTTCGGTGCCGTTGAGCACCATGTCATAGGCGCGCGACAGCGCGGCTTCGGGGTTTTCCGCCAGCGCCTCGACACTGCATGAGGGCGCGGTGAACGGGTGGTGCAGCGGAGTGAGATGGCCGGCGCCGTCGCGCTCGAACATCGGGAAATCGACCACCCACAAAGGCGCCCAGCCCTCCGCAACCATGCCGAGGTCCTCACCGACCTTCACCCGCAGCGCGCCCAGTGCTTCGTTGACGACGCCCACCTTGTCGGCACCGAAGAAAATGATGTCGCCGTTGGCGGCGCCCAGGCGCTCCATCATCTGGCCGACCACCTCATCGGGCATGAATTTCAGGATGGGCGACTGCAGGCCCTCCACGCCGGCGTCGATATCGTTGACCTTGATCCAGGCCAGCCCGCGGGCACCGAATATCGACACGTACTTGGTGTAATCGTCGATTTCCTTGCGGCTGATCGTGGCGCCGCCGGTGACCTTGAGGGCCGCCACGCGTCCTTCGGGGTCGTCGGCCGGGCCGCGAAAGACCTTGAAATCCACCTGCTGCATGAGGTCATCGACGCTCACCAGCTCCAGCGGGATACGCAGGTCGGGCTTGTCCGAGCCGTAACGCTCCATCGCCTCTGCGTAGGGCATATGAGGGAACTCGGGCAGGTCGACATCCAGCACATCCTTGAACAGCTGCCGCGCCATGCGCTCGGTGATCGCCATGATCTCGTCTTCGGACAGGAAGGTCGTTTCGATATCGATCTGGGTGAATTCAGGCTGGCGGTCGGCGCGCAGATCCTCGTCCCTGAAGCACTTGGCGATCTGGTAGTAACGGTCAAAACCGGCGACCATCAGCAGCTGCTTGAACAGCTGCGGCGACTGCGGCAGCGCAAAAAACTGCCCCGGGTGCGTACGGCTGGGAACGAGGTAATCGCGGGCGCCCTCGGGGGTCGCGCGCGTCAGGATGGGCGTCTCGATATCGAGAAAGCCTTCGGCATCGAGGAAATTCCGCACCGCCGACGTAATGCGCGAGCGCATAACCAGCCGCTCCTGCATCTCGTGACGGCGCAGGTCCATGTACCGGTACTGCAGGCGGACCTCTTCGCCGACCTGGGTGTGTTCGTCGAGCTGAAAGGGCGGCGTGGCGGCCACGTTGAGGATTTCCAGCTCTTTACCCAGCACTTCAATATCGCCAGTAGCCATCGCGGGGTTGACCGTGGCTTCGGTGCGGGCGCGAACGCGTCCGGTCACGCGCAGCACGTATTCGCTGCGTACCCGGTCGGCGCGCTCGAAGTGTTCCTGCGTATCGGGATCGAATACCACCTGCACGATGCCCTCGCGGTCGCGCAGGTCCAGGAAGATCACGCCGCCGTGGTCGCGGCGCCGATCCACCCAGCCGCACAGGGTGATCGTCTGGTCAATATTCGCTGCACTCACAGCGCCGCAATAGTGGCTGCGCATAGTCTGGTTCCGCCTGGTCATGGTATGGCCCGCCCACCGATGGGCGGGGCTGGGGTCAAGCCGATTGCTTGCTGTTATTCGATGTGCTGTTACTGGTGGAGGACGTCGAGGGCTTGCTATCGCCCGAAGAACCCGACGACGCGTCCTTGGACCCGTCGCTGCCACCGGCCAGGTTTTTCTTGTCACCTGTCTTGAAATCGGTTTCGTACCAGCCGCCGCCTTTCAAACGAAAGGCTGCCGCCGATACCTTCTTTTTCAACGCCGGCTTACCGCAGGCAGGACAATCCACCAGCGGCTCATCGCTGATTTTGCGCAAAACCTCCAGTTCTTCCTGGCACGCCTGGCACTGGTACTCATAGATCGGCATGACAACGCCCCACTTTCAAGTAAAACAAGTAGTTACAGTCACAAAGAAAGGCGCGAATTTTACCCTATGGGAATGGACAGGCCAAGCGAGAGAGCGCTTATTTCAGGGGGGAAAATGCCCTA
>CAYGOX010000421.1:0-2889 GCA_964351485.1 uncultured Halioglobus sp. | reverse complement strand
CGCCGCGTCCTGCGCGCCGGACGGGTCAACAAGATCGACGATGCGGGCAACGCCTGGATCACCGGCTGTCGCTCCAGCCAGGTCACCCGCATCAGCCGCGAAGGGGCGCTGCTGCCCGCAGTACAGACACCCGCCGGCGCGGTCACGCAGTTGCGCTTTGCCGGGCAGGAGAGGCGCGATGTGTATTTCACTGCCGTACCGGCAGAGAGCGGCGACAACCTCAAGGACGGTATCGCGCCCACCGAGGCGCAATCCCGGCTCTATCGTGGTCGATCAGAGGTTCCCGGCGCAGTGCTACCCCCGACCGGGTTTGACCTGACATGACATGACTACTGACACGCCGCTGTAACGCGGGCATAAAAAAGGGGCGGTCTTGCGACCGCCCCTTGTATGTCTATCTTGTCTCTGCGGTGTGCCCGTTACCGGACACCAACCCTCAAAAACTACAAACGTTCCTTGATACGCGCCGAACGACCGCTGCGCTCGCGCAGGTAGTACAGCTTGGCCTGGCGGACATCGCCGCGACGCTTGACGTTGATGCTATCGACCAGCGGGCTGTAGGTCTGGAACGTACGTTCAACGCCCACGCCGTGAGAAATCTTGCGCACGGTAAACGCTGAATTGATTCCGCGGTTACGCTTGGCGATGCAGACGCCTTCGAAAGCCTGGAGACGCTCGCGGCTGCCCTCCTTCACCTTCACCTGAACAACCAGCGTGTCACCCGGGCCAAACTCGGGGACTTCCTTTTCCATCTGCTCGGCGTCGAGCGCGGCAATGATCTTGTTAGTACTCATGGGTTGCTCCTGTCTCTGGCCGCTTCACAGCGTGCGGACCTGTCATCGTTTACTTTCCTGTTCGCGAAGATACTCCGCGAGCAATGTTTCTTCCTCTGCCGACAGCACCCTGTCGCGCAGTAATTCCCGTCGGCGCAGGTACGTGCGTCCCAGTGCCTGCTGTAGACGCCAACGCCTGATGCGCTCGTGGTCGCCACTCAACAGCACCGGTGGCACCGCGACCCCCTCGTACACCTCTGGCCGGGTGTAGTGCGGGCAATCGAGCAACCCGTCGACGAAGGAATCCTCAACCGCCGAGGCCTCGTGACCCAACGCGCCGGGCAGTTGCCGCGTTACCGCGTCGATCACTACCATCGCCGGCAATTCACCGCCGCTCAGTACGTAGTCGCCTATCGACAACTCCAGGTCGACCTTCGCCTCAATCACGCGTTCGTCGACACCCTCGTACCGCCCTGCCACCAGCACCAGCGCCTCGGCACCGGCCAATTCCACCGGCCGGTCGTGACCGAACGGTTCGCCCTGGGGCGAGAGATAACCCACACGGGCCGACGCGCCCGCTGCCTGCCTGGCGGCGTCGATCGCCTGTGCCAGCGGCTCTACCTTCATGACCATACCCGGGCCACCGCCGTAGGGCCGGTCATCCACCGTGCGATGCACATCGTCGGTGAAGTCGCGCGGGTTAACGTGACTCAGTGTCACCAGACCCTCGGTAACCGCCCGGCCGGTAATGCCGTAGCGACTCACCGCTTCAAACATTTCCGGGAAGAGGCTCACCAGTGCAATGTGCATTGTGCCCTCCCGGCCTGCCTGGCCCCTCACTCCTCGTGGAGAAACCAGTCGATCTCTATCCGACCCGCATCCAGGTCAACTTCGGTGACTGTGTCACCTGGCAGGTACGGCACCAGGCGCTCCTGGTCCGAGTTGCTGCCTTCACAGGGCCTGATCACGAGCACATCGTTTGCGCCCGTCTCGATCAGGTAATCGACAACGCCCAGTAAGTCGCGTTGCGCCCCCTCGGTGCACCATACCTGCAAACCCTGCAGCTGGTGCCAGTAATACTCACCCGGTTCGAGCGCCGGCAGCACCGTCAGTGATGCTTCCAGCTCCAGGCCCGCGTAGGCCTCTGCGGCGGTCCTGTCATCGACCCCCGCGATGTGGGCGATCAGCCCCTTTCCGTGACGCTTGAACTGGTCAAAGTCGACCGGTTCCAGTTGGCCACGCCGCCTTGCCTGCCACTGTCCGAGCTCGGCAAAGCCCTCGTGCGTCTGCGTGTACGGGTGGACTTTCACCCACCCCTTGATGCCGTAACAGCCCGTGATCCTGCCCACCGGTGCGGTGGACGTATCGACCGGTTCGCTCATCGTCCGCGATCCCGCGCAACGCCGAACCGGTACTGATCAGGCCGCTGCAGCGTCCTTCACCAGCTTGGCGACGCGCTCGGAGAGCTGCGCACCCTGGCTCTGCCAGTAGGCGATACGCTCTGCATCAACACGCAGGCGCTCTTCCTGACCGCGGGCACCCGGGTTGAAAAACCCGACGCGCTCGATGAAGCGGCCGTTGCGGGGCTTGCGGCTATCCGTCACTGTCAGGTGGTAAAAAGGGCGCTTCTTAGCACCGCCACGCGCTAGTCGAATGGTTACCATAATTCGTCATTTCCCAGTATTTTGCGGCTGTTCACGGCACGTTTGACGGGTTTGGCAGCCCAAACCGTTGCGACTCACGCGAACACCCACGACTCATACCGGCCGGCTGGCCGATAAAGGCCGCGTATCATACGGAAATTGGGGCTGCGTTTAAACCCCCCGACAAAGGTTTTTTTGTAGCTAAATCCGCGCCTTAGGGACACCCCGCAAGGAGGGCGCCGGACGGCGCCCGGCGGCTCACTGGAAGGGGAATCCACCGCCCGGGCCACCCATCCCACCGGCCCCGCCGGGGGGCATCATGCCGCCCATGCCGCGCATCATCTTTTCCATGCCACCGCCCTTCATTTTTTTCATCATTTTCTGCATCTGCTTGTGTTGCTTGAGCAGCCGGTTGAGGTCCTGCACCTGGGTGCCGGACCCCTGGACGATGCGGCGTTTGCGCGAGCCCTGGA
>CAYGOX010000420.1:0-2925 GCA_964351485.1 uncultured Halioglobus sp. | reverse complement strand
CCGCACCGCCGCCCATTTACAGGACCACGGCTGGACCGTGACCGGTGTTCGCCGGTCGATTGAGAAGCTGGGGCCCGGTATCGAAGGCATCGCGGCGGATTACACCGAGCCGGGCGCGCTGGATTTTGTCAGGGCGTTGCAGCCGGACTTCGTCCTGGCGATTTTCAACCCCTTCGATCGCTCCGAGGCGGGGTACCAGCGCGGTTTTCACACTGCCATGACCAACCTGCTTGAGAGTCTGGGCGACCACTGCCCCCGGCACATCCTGATGTCGAGCAGCACCCGGGTGTTCGCCGAACGCGAGGGTGGCTGGGTGGACGAGTCCAGCGCGTTGTCCGAAGACGATCCCTGGGCCCGCGCGATCATCGCTGCCGAGCAGGCGCTGTTGAACTCGGGGCACAGCGCGAGTGTGGTGCGTTTTGCCGGTATCTACGGTATTCCCGGGGGCCGGCTGTTGTCGCGCGTGCGGCGCGGTGAGCTGTGCCCGCCGGAGCCGGTGAGCTATACCAATCGGATTCACCGCGAGGACTGCGGCGGTTTTCTCGCCCACCTGCTGCTGGCCGCCGCGCGTTCGGAGCCGCTCGCGCCCGTCTACATCGGTGTCGACAGCTGTCCGGCGCCGAGGTTCGAGGTGGAGTCCTGGCTCGCCGCCCGGATGGGTTTGTCCGTCGATGAAGCTGCACTGCAGCAGTCGGCGGTGCCGCCCACGCAGCACAACCGGGCCGGACATCGACGTTGTCGCAACGATGCGCTGCTGGCCAGCGGATACGCGCTGCGCTACCCCACGTATCGTGAAGGTTACGCCGCGCTGCTGGAGGTGTCCGGGGGGGACTAGGTGGCCAGAATGGCTTCGATCTCCACGCTCGCGCCCCGCGGAAGCGCCGCAACCTGGACGCAGGCGCGCGCCGGGTAGGGCTCGCTGAGACACTCGGACATGACCGCGTTGACCGCCTCAAAGTCGGCGAGGTCGACCAGGGAGATATTGATCTTGACCGCGTCCTCGAGGCCGCCACCGGCCGCCTCGGCGATCGCCTGGAGATTGGCAAATACCTGGCGGGTTTGCGCGGTGATGTCGCCCTCCACCAGGGTCATGGTGTCCGGGACCAGCGGAATCTGGCCGGAAATCCACACAATGTTGCCCTGTTTCACCGCCTGGGAGTACGGTCCGATGGCACCGGGTGCGTCGGGGGTGGAGATGATGGCGCGATTGCTCATGGTCAGCCTCTGTCAGGTGATGGCGGCGGCGTTCAATTCTTGACGCGTACCACCTTGCGCACGTGGTTGATGCTGCGCAGGCGGCGCAGCACCCGGGCCAGGTGAACCCGGTTTTCGACCGCCAGCTCCAGGTGAATGTTGGTGAACTGGTAGTCCTTGTCTTCGCTGCTGATGCGCTCGATATTCACGCCCATGCTGTTGATGCGTGTTGCGATGACGGCGAACATGCCGCGCCGGTTTTCCACCTCGATGCGCAGCTCCACGGTGTACTCGCCCTGGACGTCGTCGTCCCACATGAGCGAAACCAGCCGTTCGTGGTGGTCCTCGCGCATGTCGGCCAGGTTCTTGCACTGCTGGCGGTGAACCACGATGCCCTTCTCGGAACTGAGGTAACCCTCGATGGCGTCGCCCGGAATGGGGTGACAACAGCGGCCATAGCTCACCACGAAGCCCTCGGTGCCACAGATGGCTACCGGAGCGGCCGACGGGTTTTCCTCGTGCAGTGCGTCATCGAGCAACAGCTGTTGGGCAGTGATCGCGGGCAACCGGTTGCCGCGCGCGATATCGGCCAGCAGCTCGTTCGTTTCGCTGTAGCCCTGTCTTTGCAGGAAGTCGGCGATACGCTCCTCGGTCAGCTGGTCCAGCCCGCTGCCGTAGGCTGCGAGACTCTTGTCCAGCAGGTTGCGTCCCAGCGCGATGGAGTCTTCTCGCGTCTGGTTCTTCAGGTAGTGGTGGATATTCGAACGGGCCTTGGCAGTGACCGCGTAGTCCAGCCAGCTCGGGTTGGGCCGGGCCCCGGCCGAGACAAGAATTTCCACGGTCTGGCCGCTTTCGAGCGGCTCTGACAGCGGCGCGTGGCGCCGGTCGATCCGGCACGCAACACAACTGTTGCCGACGTCGGTGTGCACCGCGTAGGCAAAGTCCACGGCGGTCGCCTTGCGCGGCAGTACCAGAATTTTCCCCTTCGGTGTGAACACGTAAATCTCGTCGGGGAACAGGTCCATCTTCACCGCTTCGATGAACTCGAGCGAGTCACCGGCCTGTTGTTGCATGTCCAGCAATCCGGCGACCCATTCCCTGGCCCGGGTGTGGCTGCCGCTGGTGTGCTCCTCGTGGCTCTTGTAGAGCCAGTGCGCGGCGATCCCGTTGTTCGCCATCTGCTCCATTTCGCGCGTGCGAATCTGGACTTCGATGGGAACGCCGTGCATGCCCTTGAGCACGGTGTGCAGCGACTGGTAGCCGTTGGCCTTGGGAATCGCGATGTAATCCTTGAACTCGCCCGGCACCGGCTTGTACATGCTGTGAATGCAACCGAGCACGCGGTAACAGGTGTCGACTGAATCGACGATGATGCGGAAGGCATAGATGTCCATGATCTCGGAGAAGGACTTCCGCTTCGCTTTCATCTTCTGGTACAGCGAGTACAGGTGTTTTTCCCGGCCCAGGACCTGGACCTCGTGGCCCTCCTGGGCCAGTGTTTCCTCGATCTGCTGGCGAATCTGGTCGACCAGCTCCTTGCGGTTGCCGCGCGCGTGGCGCAGCGCCGCCTCGATACGCGTGGCGCGCATGGGATACAGCGCGCGAAAACCCAGGTCCTCGAACTCGGTGCGCACCGTGTTCATGCCCAGCCGCATGGCGATCGGCGCGTAGATTTCGAGTGTCTCGCGCGCGATGCGCCTGGCCTTCTCCGGCTGCAGTACCCCCAGCGTG
>CAYGOX010000419.1:0-2934 GCA_964351485.1 uncultured Halioglobus sp. | reverse complement strand
ATCGGCTATCACACCGCGCTCGACGACACGGCGCAGCGACCGGTGGTCCAGCTGCGGCGCAACTTCGTCGTACGCGAGGACATCGAGAGCGCCCGCCTGTACGCCACCGCGCGCGGTCTCTACGCGCTGGAACTCAACGGCCAGACGGTCGGCGACCAGGTGCTCGCACCGGGTTGGACCAGCTACGACAACCGCATCCAGTACCAGACCTACGACGTCACCGACCAGCTCGCGCCCGGAGACAACGCGCTGGGCGCACTGCTCGCTGACGGCTGGTTCCGCGGCCAGCTGGGCTGGGACAGCAAGCGCGACCACTACGGCAAGCGCACGGCGCTGCGCGCGCAGCTGCACATTCGCTATCGCGACGGTACCGAAACGGTCGTTGCCACCGACAACCAGTGGAAGGCCACCGATACCGGCCCCTGGCGCGCTGCGGATATCTACGACGGCGAGGTCTACGACGCGCGGCGTGAGCTGAACGGCTGGAGCACCGCCGGCTACGACGACGCCGACTGGCAGCCGGTTGTGATCGCCGCACCAACACAGGCGCAGCTGGTGGCGCCCCAGGCGCCGCCGGTGCGCCGGATGCAGGAGCTTCGCCCCGTGTCAATTACGCGCGCCCCCAACGGGGAACTGCTCGTGGACATGGGCCAGAACATGGTCGGCTGGGTGCGGCTGACGCTGCGCGGCAAGGCCGGTACCGAAATCGTACTGCGGCACGCTGAGGTACTGGACGGCGACGGCAATCTCTACACAGAAAACCTGCGCGGCGCGGCGCAGGAAGACCGCTACACGCTGGCCGGCAACGACCGCGAAACCTACGAACCGCGTTTTACCTTTCACGGCTTCCGCTACGTCGGCATCGCGGGCGATATCGACGACCTGCAGCCGCAGGACATCACCGGCGTCGTGGTGTACACCGACATGCAGAGCACCGGCACCTGGTCCGGCTCCGACACCCTGCTCAACCAGCTTTTTTCGAACATCGTCTGGGGCCAGAAAGGGAATTTCCTGGATGTACCCACCGACTGTCCGCAGCGTGACGAGCGCCTGGGCTGGACCGGCGACGCCCAGGTCTTTGCCCCGACCGCCGCCTTCAACATGGATGTCGCGGGCTTTTTCGCCAAGTGGCTGGCCGACCTGGCGCTGGACCAGTATGACAGCGGCAGCGTACCGGACGTCATTCCCGATGTACTGAGCCCGGCCCAGCAGGGTGTGGCCGGCTGGGCCGACGCCGCCACGGTCGTGCCCTGGGCAATGTACCGCGCCTACGGCGACACCCGGTTACTGGAGCGCCAGTACCCGAGCATGGCCGCGTGGGTGGACTACGTGGCCACGCAGGCCGGCGATGACCACATCTGGCGGCCGGGCGGTCAGTACGGCGACTGGCTGTCGCCCCAGTTCAACGACGTGTTCTCTCCCTACCGGGCGGTGACCGGCACCGACCTCATCGGCACGGCCTACTTCGCCCACTCCGCCGACCTGGTCGCACGCACTGCCGCGGTGACCGGCCGGCAGCGCGAGGCGCGGCGCTACCGCCGCCTGTTCGAGAAAGTCCGCGACGCCTTCCTGAGTGAATTCATGACACCCGCCGGGCGGCTCGCCTACGAAACGCAGACGGCCTACGTGCTGGCCCTGGCGTTTGACCTGCTGCCCGAAAAGCAGCGCCCGGACGCCGCCCGGCGACTGGCCGATGATGTCCGCGTGCGGGGCAATCACCTGACCACCGGTTTTCTCGGCACCCCGGCACTGAACCGGGTGCTGAGCGATCACGGCCTGACCGATGTCGCCTACGACCTGCTGACCCAGACCAACTACCCGTCGTGGCTGTACCCGGTGCGCTTCGGTGCCACGACCATCTGGGAGCGGTGGGACGCGGTGCGCCCCGACGGTAGCTTCCAGAACCCGGAAATGACCTCGTTCAATCACTACGCCTACGGCGCCATCGGCCAGTGGATGGTCGAGGTCGTGGCCGGCCTGGACCAGGCGGTGGACTCAACCGCCTACAAACAGCTGCGCATCGCCCCGCAACCGGGTGGACGACTGAGCCGCGCGCGGGCATCACTGGATACACCCTATGGGCCGGCCGCCGCCTCCTGGGCCCTCGCCGGCAGCCGCTTCAGCCTGCAGGTAAGCGTGGCACCCAACACCTCGGCGAGTGTCCGCCTGCCGCTGGCCGCCGACACTGACGTGTTGGAGAGCGGCGCGCCGCTGGCGGATGCGCAAGGCATCGACAGTGTGCGCAAGGACGGCGAGGACCTGCTGCTGGCTCTGGGTGCCGGCAACTACACGTTCAGCTACTCATCGGAGGCACTGCTGCACCGTGCGGCGCAGTTTTCCGTGTTCGATGCCGACACACCGATGGCGGCGATTCTCACCGATCCGACCGCGGTTGCGCACCTGGACAAGCTGATCCCGGGATTCAACGGCGGCGCCGCGCTGCCCGCGAGTATGAAATCGCTCTCGGCCAGGCAGTTGCAGCGCTACGATACGCGGGGGTTTATCGAGGCGCTTCTCGCCGCGCTGCCGGCGATTAACGACACTCGACGCGACGCGTTGGCGACGTTTGGCAGCGACACAGCGCAGTGAGTGCGGCCCGGTAACGCCCTACCCACCGGCGATTTTCGCCACGAACACAAGCTCGCTACCGGACTCAAAGCGTTGCAACAGGGGTTCGGCGATCACGCGGCCGTCGATGGCCAGCGCCTGCCGGTGCAGCAGTGCCTCGGTCACCGGCTCGAAGCGTTCCACCAGTTCAGCGACGAGCGCGGGGTAATCCCGCGCGTCTACCTCGACGCGCGCCGTCCCGGTCAGTCGCCGCAGTTCGCCGTAAAACAGGACAGTCGCCATGCCGTGCAGGCTACTGCGCGAGTCCCTCGATCGCGGCAAACACCTTGGGCGGTGACAGCGGCAGGTCGTAAAGCTGTGTGCCGG
>CAYGOX010000418.1:0-2939 GCA_964351485.1 uncultured Halioglobus sp. | reverse complement strand
CCGCGTTCGCGCTCGATATCCATGGAGTCGAGCACCTGTTCATCCATCTCACGGTCGCTCAGTCCGCCGCAGTGTTGAATGAAGCGGTCGGCCAGTGTCGACTTGCCATGGTCAATGTGCGCAATAATGGAAAAATTGCGGATGTGTTGCAGATCACTCACGGGTCAGGTCCGGCCAGGGACGACGGCTGTTGGGAGGCGGCGCCGGGCCGCCCCTGAGACCGGTCGCCGAAAAACGCGCGATTGTACCGTAACCACCCTGCAACCGCCACGCCGGACGCGGGCTGCGCCCCCGGCGGAGGCGCGGCCATTGGATCACTTGGGCAGCTTGAGCCCGATAAACAGAGGTGAGCCACGACGAATCAGGCGCAGGGGTACCGAGCGACCGCCCTTGAGATCCTCCACCGCCTCGCGGAAGCCCTCGACAGACTTGATCGGTGTGGTATCGATCAGCGTAATCACATCACCCACACGAACACCGGCATCCTCGGCGACCGAGCCCGGCTGCACATCGCGCACGACCACGCCGCCGCTGAGTCCGAACTCCTCCAGCGCGTCGTCAGGCACGCTTTCAACGACCAGGCCGAGACGGCCGCCACTGGCGCTGCTGCCCGCGTCCTTGCGCGACAGCGCATAGGCGTCATTGGCATCGAGTCCGCCGACGGTCACCTTGAGTTTGCGCGTCTTCTTGTTACGCACCAGTTCCACCGGCACGGTGGTTCCGGGCGCGATGAGGCCCACCACGTGCGGCAGGTCTGACGATGTGGGGATGGGCTTGCCGTCGAAACTGATAATCACGTCACCCGCCTCGATGCCCGCCTTCTCCGCCGGGCTGTCCTTGGACACCTGGGCGACCAGCGCGCCGCGCGGACGCTTCAGACCGAAAGATTCAGCCAGGTTCTTGTCGACATCCTGGATGCTGACACCCAGCCAGCCGCGCGTCACCTTCCCGTTGGTTTTCAACTGATCCACCACGTTGCGCGCCACGGAAGCCGGAATGGCAAAGGACAGGCCGATCGACCCGCCACCACGGGTATAAATCTGGGAATTCACGCCGACAACTTCACCCTCGAGATTGAACAGCGGACCACCGGAGTTGCCGGGATTGATCGCCACGTCGGTCTGGATGAACGGTACGTAATTTTCGTTGCGCTCGGTCGGCAGGCTGCGCCCTATCGCGCTGACGATACCCTGGGTCACCGAGTAATCGAGTCCGAACGGGGAGCCAATGGCCAGCACCCATTCACCCACTTCGAGGTCGTCATCCTCCGCCAGTTTGAGAAGCGGCAGCCCCTGGGCTTCGATACGCAACAAGGCGAGGTCTGAACGCGGGTCCGAACCAATCAATTGGGCCTCGAATTCGCGCCGGTCACTCATGCGCACCACGATACTGTCCGCGCCTTCCACCACGTGATTGTTCGTGAGGATGTAACCGTCGGCGGAAATGATGAAACCCGACCCCATGCCACGCCGCTGTGGCCCCTGGGCGGGCGGCCCACCGCGGTACTCGAAGAAGCGCCGCAGATACTCGGGAATCTCGTCGGGCATGGCCTGCCCGTTGCTACGCGCGGTCGCGCTCTGTTCCACCACGATCTTGACGACCGCAGGAGAATGCGCCCGGACGATATCGCGAAACTCCGGCAGCGCTGCGGCGCTGGCCAATGACGAGGCCAGCAGCGCAAGCAGCAGGAAAAAACCGTGAGAAAAAACAGTCTTGGTAGTCATATCAGGATCCCATGCATTGAAAACGGGTAAAACGAACCTTCGGGGGAAATGGGGGCGTGGTGCTGAAAATACAAGTCGGTATCAGCGCTCAACGACAATCGCCGGCGACGGTCCCAATACCTCCAGGAGTATCGGCTGGTACGTGGTGTCAGTGCGATGGCGCAGCGCGTGCCAGCGAACCAGTGCAAAGCCCGCGGCCAGGCCCGCGATAGCGCCGAGCGCCGCCCCGGCATCCTCGCCCAGGCCGGCAAACCGCACGCCCAGCATCGCACCGGCCAGCATGGCCAGCAGCGGCACCATGTAAGCGACAAAAGAGCCGCGCAGCAGGACCTCTTCGGGAATGCTGATGCGCACCTGGTCGTCGACCTTGCACTGGTCGAGGGAAAGCTTGCCGGGCAACACGCGAATAAAGCTGCGTTTGCCATCGGTGACACTGTTGATCAGGCTGTGGCCACAGGCCTTGTTGGCCGAGCAGCTGCCGCAGGTACTGCGACGGATAGTCTCCACCCAGAGCGCATCCTCGTCACACGCCACCACCCGGCCGGTTTCTGTCAACACGTCACTGCACCCACTTGATTGAATCGACCACCATGCGCGCCGTGTTCACCGGGACCTCTCCGATCACAGTGGCCAGCAGCGGCAGACCTTCCAGCCGCAGACCGCGCGTGTAGGCAATGGTGCCGCCCTTGCGCGACACGCCCTCCCCAAGG
The DNA here is from genome assembly GCA_964351485.1 of uncultured Halioglobus sp. Classification (GTDB taxonomy): domain Bacteria; phylum Pseudomonadota; class Gammaproteobacteria; order Pseudomonadales; family Halieaceae; genus Marimicrobium. The sequence goes on along the minus strand of CAYGOX010000418.1, from coordinate 505 downwards.
GGCAACTCGCCATCTACGTCTTCCAGAAATACCGAGAAGACGGCCAGACCATCAGTGTAGGTCCGCCGCCCCGACCTTCCGGCGGCCTTGTCAGTCGCGACAAACCCGCGCGGGAGCCAGGCGACACGCCAGGCAACGGGCGAGGTTGCGGCACTGTTGGAACTCTGGGGGTCGGGGTGATGCGCGACGTGTATCGACTCGGCCTCTGGCGCTACCGGACCCGCGGCAGTGTAGGAGATATTGGCGAACTGGTACTTCTCGAGACTGCGACTGTCGGCGGCCAGCGTCTCCGTCTTCAGGATCAGACCCGTTTCACTGTCCAGCGACAACAGGTAGCCGTAGCGGTAGACATCGCGTGGTTCGATGCGGATGCGCACGGCCTTGCGACCGGCAACACGTTCATTGTCAGCAACCGAAAACCGGTAATGGGCGGTGATTTCGCAGTGTCCGCGATCGATTTCACCGCCAAGACCGAGCAGTTGGTGACCGGGGTGGACACAATCCA
>CAYGOX010000417.1:0-2940 GCA_964351485.1 uncultured Halioglobus sp. | reverse complement strand
CGCCTGCTGCTGGAATCCACCTACCCGCTGGGACTGCTGCGCTGCTGGACCTGGGTGGACCTGGACCTTTACGCGCTCGTGTACCCCAAACCGCTGGCCTGTCCGGAACTGCCGGGCATGGCGACGAATCAACCGGACGGTGCAGCGATTCCGATTACGGGGAACGACGATTTTTACGGCTTTCGTGATTACCAGAAGGGCGATTCCCTGCGGCACATACACTGGAAAGCGCTGGCCAAGGGGCAGGCCGTCCTGAGCAAGCAGTACACCGCGTACGCCGACCGGAGCGTCTGGCTCGACTGGGACCTGTTTCCCGGCGCGGGGATTGAAACGCGGCTGTCGCACCTGTGTTACTGGGTGCTGGAAATGGATGCCAGGAACGAGGAATACGGCCTGCGCTTGCCCGGTGTCGTGGTCGAGCCCGGTGTCGGGCCGCTGCACCGCGAGAACGTGTTGAAGGAACTGGGCAGCTACCGGGCTCAGCGGGGCAGCGCGTGAGCGCCCTGAAGCAGATTCCGCGCAACGCGCTGGTGTGGATCGTAATCTGCCTGTTCGCGGTGATGGCGCCGCATATCGGTCGGCTGCCCATCTGGGTACTGCTGGTGTACGTTGTCGCGGTGGTTTGGCGGGTGATGGTCTACCGCGGCCGGTGGTCGTACCCCAACAACTGGGTGAAGGTGGCCATGACGGTCACCAGTTTCTTCGGCATCCTGGCCAGCTTCGGTACGGTGATCGGCCTGGAGCCGACCGTCGCACTGCTTCTGACGGCCTTTGCGCTGAAACTTATTGAACTGGCGCATCGCAAGGACGCGTACGTCCTGCTGTTCCTGGGCTATTTCATTTGTATCACCGAGTTCCTGTTCAGCCAGGACCTGTTGATCACCCTCTATTCACTGCTGTGTGTGCTGCTGATCACCACCGCGCTGGTGGCGCTGCACCAGCCGGGGGAACATCGCTTCAACCGCGGCACGATTCGCCTCGCCGGTGTGATGCTGCTGCAGGCGATGCCGCTGATGGTGGTGATGTTTTTCCTGTTTCCGCGTTTCGGGCCGCTGTGGACGGTGCCGATCAAGAGCAAATCCGCTATCAGTGGTATGAGCGACAACATGCGCCCCGGCGATATTGCCAGCCTGAGCCAGTCGGGCGAGGTCGCCTTCCGCGCCCGCTTCGAGGGTGAGATTCCCAGTGCCTCCGAACTGTATTGGCGAGGGCTGGTGTTTTCCAAGTTTGAAAACGGCACCTGGTCGTCGCTCGGTTATTACGAGGTCCCACTGGAAGAGCGTCGCGCGCGCGAGATGACGCCGGTGGGTGAACCGCTGGTCTACAGCGTTATCCTTGAGCCGACGCAGCAGAACTGGCTGTACAGCATGCGTTATGCACGCTCGTCGACGCCCGGCGTGATGCACGCACCGGACTACCGGCTGTTTTCACCCAACCCGGTGGAGGCGGAGATCATGTACCGCATCCGCAGCTGGCCCGAGTCCGTACTCGACGAAACGCTCACAGAGTGGCAGCGCAAGACCGAAACGAAGCTGCCGCCCAAGGGCAACGCGCGTACGCGCGAACTGGCGCGCCAAATGCGCAGTGAAGCGGCAGACGATGCCGAATTTGTCGAGCGCGTCATCTCCCTGTTCCGCGAGCAGCCGTTTTACTACACGCTGCAGCCGGGCACGCTGACCAGCCTTAACGCCATGGACGAATTCCTGTTCGATACCCGTCGCGGATTCTGCGAACACTACGCCGCGGCGTTCGTGACCCTGATGCGGGCCGCGGACGTTCCCGCTCGCGTGGTCGCCGGCTACCAGGGTGGCGAGGTGAACCCGGTCAACCGCACGGTTATTGTCCATCAGTTCGATGCCCACGCCTGGGCCGAGGTCTGGCTGGCCGGGCAGGGCTGGGTGCGCGTGGACCCCACCGCCGCGGTGGCGCCCGACCGGATCGAGTGGGGTCTGGAGCGAGCCGTGGCACAGGAGGGCAGCTTTCTCGCCGATGCCCCGCTGACGGCGCTGAAATACCGCAACGTCCCGTTGATCAACCGCCTGCGGCTGGAATACGACGCCATGACCTACCGCTGGCAGAGCTGGGTGGTGGGTTTTAACAGCGAGGAGCAATACGACTTGCTGCGCCGCTGGCTCGGGGAGGTCAGTGCGACCAAGTTCGCGGCCGTGCTGATCGGCAGCTGGTTGCTGGTGCTGGTCCCCGTCGCGCTGTCGCTGCTGCGCCGGCGCGAGGTCGTGGTTTTGCGCGAGGAGGACAAGCTCTACCGCCAGTTCTGCGACCGCCTTGCAGCCGCCGGCCTGCAACGCGCGCCGGGCGAAACCCCCGAGCAGTTCGGCCATCGCGCGGCGCAGGCGCTGCCGGCGTTTGCCGATGCGTTAATTCATATCACCGGGCTTTACACGCGGTTGTCGTATGCGCCGGTGGGGGGTGATCCTGCCGGGAGTGAGGAATTCTCCCGGGCTGTTCGGCGGTTTCGTCTCTGACTTCTGAACTTCTGAACTTCTGAACTTCTTAATACGGCCCCCGGCGCCTGCTACCACTCTCAGGCTCGGAGGGGCAGACTCGCTGCGAGCGGTAGCAGGCACCGGGGGCCTGCACCGCGCGAGATTCTGGATCAGTGTAGTTGCAGCGGGATTCAGCTCTCACACTGTGCATAGTGTGGTAGAGATTATGTTGCTTACTGAATCTTACCCTCGCGCGATGCAGGCGCTCGGTGCGGAGACCTCCTCACAGCGAGTTTGCCCCTCCGAGCCTGAGAGGAGGTCTCCGCGCCGGGCGCCGTGTTCAGAAGGCAAGAATCAGCAGAACAGAAGGCGCCGTATTCAACAGGAAATCATTCAGTCAGACTGAACAGGGTGTCATCGTGGTGGATGCCACAGAAACAGATTTGAACCGTGTAATACGGCCCCCGATGCCTGCTACCACTCTCAGGCTCGGAGG
>CAYGOX010000416.1:0-2953 GCA_964351485.1 uncultured Halioglobus sp. | reverse complement strand
TCTGGCCATTGAGATCGATGACGAGCGCACGGACACTTTGCGTCCCGTTGTCGATAGCCAGTACGTAGTCAGGTGTTCGCTCTTTGGCCATCGTCAGGGTAATCCGTAGCAGCGCTGCCAGATCGACTGGTAGCGTTCCAGTTCATGCGTCCACCGCGCGTCATCCCAACCCAGTTCATCGCGACAGATGTCACGCAGCGCGTCGAACAGTTGCGCAGCGCCATGGGGAAGGATCGCACCCAGACGTGTGCGGCGCAGCAGCAGGTCGTCCAGGTGCACCACGCTTTCGTGGCGCGCAGTCCAGCGAATTTCGGCGAGGCAGAACGCGGTAGGAGCGATCTGCTCGCGTTCCTGCTCCGGCGCATCGCGCAACAGGGACAACGCGGCATCGCCGTAACGACCCAGCATCCGCCGCGCCCACTGGGCGTCACTACCGGGCAGATCCTGCGGCGCAACCGTCGGCGGCTGGAAGACCGACTCATCCGCCTGTGGCCCACAGTCGATACCTGCCGCCGTTAACGCATCCAGGGCAATCAGTCGGAACGTGGTCAGCTTGCCACCGCTCACCGTCACCAGGCCGCGGTCGGACCACACCGCGTGATCGCGCCGCTCCTTTGACGGATCCCTCGACTGCTCCGAGCCAATCACCGGGCGAACGCCGGACCAGGTGGAGATCACGTCATCGCGGCCAAGGCTGTGATCGGGAAACAGCACGGTCACCGCCGCCAGCAGATAGTCGACCTCTTCGGACGTGATCGCCGGCTCCTCATCGAGCGGCGCCTCGTGATCGAGATCGGTGGTACCGACCACGGTCGTGTTTTCCCAGGGAAAAACAAATACCGGGCGCTTGTCCTGCGGATGCATCAAGGTCAGCGCGTCGGGCACCGGCAGTCGCTGCGCGGCAAACACCAGGTGGCTGCCACGCAGCGGACGTATGCGCTTTTCCGACTGGACCTCGCTGCGCAACACGTCGGCCCACGCCCCGGTGGCACTGATGACAACAGGGCATCGCAACGCAACGCTTTCACCGGTTTCGGTATTGGTCAGCGCAACGCCGTCGATCCGCTCATCGCCACCCCCGGCATTGCCGAACAACAGCGAATCGGCGCGCACGTAATTGAGGGCCTCGCCGCCATCGGCTGCGGCCTCGTGCAACACGCGCAGAACAAGCCGCGCATCGTCGGTGACGGTATCGGTGTAGTACATCGCGCCCTTGAGACGCGACTGATCAATGCCGCGGAACAGGCGATCCAGCACCGCATTGCTCGCAAAGCGGTGATCCCGTATACCCGCCAGCCGATCGTAGAGCGCCAGCAACAGGCCGAACACGAACCGACCGGGGAACTGCCCCCGTCGCAGCGTGAAGTAGTAACCCATGCGATCGATCAGTCCCGGCGCTTCGCGCAGCAGTCGTTCGCGCTCCTGCAACGAGTGCCGAGTCAGCGCAATATCGCCGCTGGCGATGTAGCGCAACCCGCCGTGCACCATTTTCGAAGAGCGGCTGGACGTACCCCAGGCGAAATCGCGCTGTTCCACCAGCAGCGCGCGCAGCCCGCGTCGCGCCGCCTCGCGCAGAATGCCGGCGCCGATAATGCCACCGCCCACCACGACCACGTCGTACTGCGCCTGTCCGACAACCAACCGCTGCCAGAGTGCATCGCGATCAGCAAAGCCCAATTGCACTGCGTCGTCGGCCATCAGGGCAGCAGTTTCCCCGGATTCATCTGGCCGTCGGGATCAAACCGGCCGAGCAGCGCGGCAATGGCCTCGAGGCCGAGTTCGCCCTTTTCCGCCGCGATGTACGGCGTGTGATCCTTGCCGACCCCGTGCTGGTGACTGATCGTTCCCCCGTTGCGCACGATGGCGTTGGCGCCGGCCGCCTTGAGCTTCGCCCAGCGCGCATGGGTTTGCTCGTAGGTCTCGCCGCAGCGGAAAATATACGTCGTGTACACGCTCGAACCCTGGCCATACAGATGCGACAGGTGCGTGAACGCGTGCACTTTCTCGCCCTCGTCAGCCAGGGCGTTGCGGACATCGTCCTCGATCTGCGCGGCCATTTGCGGCACGCGCGCCCAGTCCACCGCGGTCTCCATGGTGTCGACCGCGTACCCGGCCTCCCACAGCCCGTGTCGAAGGTACGGCGAGCGAAAGCGGCTGTGCTCCCAGCGCTTGCCCAGGCTGCCGCCTGCGCCCACCGCGCCGTACTGCCGCGCGATTTTCCGCGTCAGCGCCAGCGCGGCCCGGCACTGCGCGAGCGAGCCGGTGGTGCCGAAGGTAAACATGACCCTGCCCTCGCCCGCACCGCGCAGGCCCAGGTATTTTTCCAGCAGCGCGACAGCGGCGCCGCCACCGGCCAATTTGAGTTGCGTAAAGGTTTCATTGGCGTTGCTCAGCCGCATCATCGACAGCTGCAGCTTGCCCTGGACCATCGCGCGCACCGCGTCCAGACCAATCTCCCAACTGGGAAAGAACAGGACGTGGAAGGATTCGTGCTCCGGCAGCGGCGTCACCCGGGCCTTGACCTGCGTGATGATACCCAGGCGTCCCTCAGTACCGAGCACAAACTCGCGCAGGTCCGGACCCGCAGAGGTAGCCGGGAACGTCGGCAACTCGAGGGTGCCGTTGAAGGTCTCCACACTGCCGCCGGCAAACAATCCCTCGATGCGCCCGTAGCGCAGCGACTGCTGGCCGCTGGAGCGACTGGCCACCCAGCCCCCGATCGTCGACAGCTCCCAGGACTGCGGGAAATGTCCCAGCGTATAGCCGTGTTCGGCCAGCTGCGATTCCACCGCCGGACCGGGCGTGCCCGCGCCAAATGTCGCTATCTGGCTCGTCTTATCCAGCTCCAGCAGCTGGTTCATGCGCGCCAGGGAGATGGTCAGCACCGGCCTCTCACCCGCCTCCGGGTTGATATGCCCGACCACCGAGGTGCCGCCGCCATAGGGAATCACGT
>CAYGOX010000415.1:0-2966 GCA_964351485.1 uncultured Halioglobus sp. | reverse complement strand
TCGAAGTAGTTCCAGTGCGTGGTGGCCGGCCGGTCGGTCAGGAGCCCGGCCTCGGCGAGCAGGAACGAGCCGGTGCCCACGCTGCATATACGGGTGCCCTCGGCGGCGAGTTCGCGCAGCAGCTCGAGCCATTGCCGGCCCTCGCGCAGTACGGCCGCCGGGTTGCGCCAGATCGCCGGGACCAGCAGCAGATCCAGCGGGGGCAGCGCGCCGAGTTTGACCGTGGGTTTGAGCGCGATGCCGCTGGCCAGCGTCACCTGCGCCAGGGTGGGAGATGCGAGCAGGAACCGCGCCTGTGGCTCGCCGCGCTGCCTGACGCTGGCCAGCTGACTGGCGGCCTGCAGAATCTCCATGGGCAGCGTGACACTGGTCGCCAGGGCCTGCGGGTAGAGGAGGGCAGCGGCGGTACGCATACTCGCGGGTGCGGTTCCGTGGGTGAAAGAGGATTGTGTCTAAATTACCATAGAAAGTGTCGGAAATGCTCTAGGTTCGTGATCGCCCTGAAACTACACTGGAAAGCGTATCGACCAGTATCAGGGGGCAGGGCAGGATGGCGCAGACGCGGTTACCCGTTATCGTCGGGTTTGGCGGCTACAACGCGGCGGGCAGGGCCTCGGGCCACCACGCCTATGCGCGGATGGTGCACGATGCGATGTCGGATGAGCGCCAGGCGCGCACGTTCAGCGCACTGGCGCAGCTGATGGGTGTCTCGGCAGAGAGCCAGTCCCACATACTCGACCACACACTGGTACGGCGTATCGAGCCGGGTCACTTCGATGTCGACGCGGTCCCGTTCAACCAGCGGCTGCCGCTGCGCAGCAACGGTGAGCCGGTTTCCTTCGAGATAGAAGCCCGGCACCTGCCCAAGCAGGTGCCGGAACACTGGGTCATCGAGCCGGTTTCGGTCACACATGTCTCGGTGAAGATTCGCGGGGAGCAGCCCTTCCTGCTGCCCACCGAGCAGGATTTCGAGGTCAAGTCTGCGGGACAGCTGCCCACCGGCCTGGAGCCGGGCGCGCTCTATCCCTCGCGCAATCACCCGCGCGGACTGCAGATGACCGTGCTCGCCGCCTCCGATGCGCTGGGCAGCCTGGGGCTGTCCTGGGACGAGGTGCAGCAGCACGTATCGGCCGACCAGGTCAGCGTGTACGCGGGCAGCGCGATGGGTCAGCTCGACGGCCCCGGCGCCGGCGGCATGCTCGGCGCGCGCTACAACGGCGCACGGGTCACCTCCAAGTATTGTCCGCTCAGCTTTGCGGAAATGCCGGCCGACTTTATCAACGCCTATCTGCTGGGCAATCTCGGGTCGACCGGCGCCTCCCTGGGCGCTTGCGCGTCGTTCCTGTACAACCTGCGCCAGGGCGTGGAAGACATTCGCACGGGGCGTTCCCGGGTGGTTTTCGTCGGCAGCGCCGAGGCGCCCATTACGCCCGATGTTATGGCCGGGTACGCGGCTATGGGCGCGCTGGCCACGGTCAAGGGGTTGCGCGCGCTGGACGGCCTGAGCGAGCGCGTCGAGCCCGATTACCGGCGCGCGTGCCGGCCCTTTGGTAACAACTGCGGGTTCACGATCGGCGAGTCGGCGCAGATGGTGATCCTGTTCGACGACGCCCTGGCCATGGAGCTGGGTGCGACGATTTACGGCGCGGCCCCCGAGGTGTACGTGAACGCCGACGGGTTCAAGAAATCCATTTCCGGACCGGGTGTGGGCAACTACGTCACGATGGGCCGCGCCATGGCGGCGGCCCGCGCGCTGGTTGGCGAAACGGCGCTGCGCCGCGGAGGCTTTGTCGCCGCCCACGGCACCGGTACGCCGCAGAACCGGGTGACCGAGGCGGCGATTCTGAGCCAGGTGGCCGGCGCCTTCGGCGTCGACGCGTGGCCGGTCATGGCGGTCAAAGCCTACCTCGGCCACTCTATCGGCTCGGCGGGCGGCGACCAGGTCACCGCGACCCTGGGCGTGTGGGAACACGGTGTGCTGCCGGGCATCACCACCATCGACGGCGTGGCCGACGACGTGGCGCAGGACGGGCTGCAGTTTCCGCTCGACCACCTGGAAGTCGACCGCGACGCGCAGGCCTACGCGATCATCAACGCCAAGGGCTTTGGTGGTAACAACGCCTCGGCCGCGCTGCTCAGCCCGGCGACGACCCGCGCGATGCTGCAGCGCCGCCATGGCGAGCGCCAGTGGCAGCAGTGGCAGGAGGCCAACGAGGCCGTGCGGGCGCGGCAGCACGCGTACGACCAGGGCATGATTGCCGGTGAAGTGGCGCCGACGTACCACTTCGACCACTGTGTCCTCACTGACGACGAGGTGTCCCTCGACGCGCGCCAGGTAACCATCGGCGGACGCATCATCGAGCTGGCGCCCAGCGCCCATTATTCCGACCTGGCGCTGGTCTAGCGTGGCGGACTCCCCGGGCGACGGCGTCGCACCCGAACGCGAGCCCGTAACGCTCACTATTCCTGGCCTTGCGGCCGAGCTGGTGTTGCTGGTTCACGGGGAGGCCGACCGCTTCGTGTCGCGCCAGCTGCGCGAGCACGGCGTGTGGGAGCCCTTTGAAACCCGCCTGGTCATGGCGTGCCTCGGCCCCGGCGACGTGTTTCTCGACGTGGGGGCGAATATCGGCTACTTCTCCATCCTCGCGGCCCAGTGTGTCGGCGCGCAGGGCAGGGTGTGGGCGTTCGAGCCAGACCCGGCGAACTGCGCGCTGATGCGCGCCAGTGTCGCGCGCAATGGTTTCGAGGAGATTGTCGTGGCCGAGGAGGCCGCGCTGTCTGACCACACCGGCACCGGCGTGCTCTACCTCAGCGAGGACAACCTGGGCGACCACCAGATTTTCGGTAGCGGCGGCGGCCGCGCCCGCCGCGACATCCGTTTGCTGCACGGCGCAGAGCACCTCGCGCGGCACGGGGTACGGCCGGGCCTGGGCAAGATCGACACGCAGGGCTCGGAGTACGCGGTG
>CAYGOX010000414.1:2732-2969 GCA_964351485.1 uncultured Halioglobus sp. | reverse complement strand
CGTGGCCAAGGTGGTCAAGGGTGGTCGCATCTTTGGTTTCACCGCGTTGACAGTTGTCGGCGACGGCAACGGGCGTGTTGGCTTTGGCCGCGGTAAAGCCCGCGAAGTGCCAGTGGCGATCCAGAAAGCCATGGAAGCTGCCCGCCGTAACATGATCCACGTCGAGCTGAACGACGGCACGATCCAGTATCCGGTGAAAGCTTCTCATGGAGCGTCCAAGGTCTACATGCAGCCGGC
>CAYGOX010000414.1:0-2722 GCA_964351485.1 uncultured Halioglobus sp. | reverse complement strand
ACAACGTACTGGCCAAGTGCTACGGCTCTACCAACCCGGTGAACGTGGTGCGAGCGACCTTCAATGGTCTTCGCGAAATGTCATCGCCGGATGAAATTGCCGCCAAGCGTGGCAAGACCGTTGAAGAAATTTTGAACTAATTGTCGGGTTGTTGAGTCATGTCCAAAGCAATGATCAAGGTTACCCAGGTGAAAAGCACCTGCGGTCGCCTCAAGAACCACAAGGCTTGTGTAGCCGGCCTGGGTCTGCGCCGGATCGGCCAGACAGTCGAGGTTGAAGATACTCCCTCCGTGCGCGGGATGATCAACCGTGTCCACTACCTGCTGAAGGTCGAGGAATAAATCATGTCCGATGTAATGCGACTCAATACACTCAGCCCTGCGCCGGGCGCCAAGAAGGCGGCCAAGCGTGTCGGCCGTGGCATCGGCAGCGGTGATGGCAAGACGGCCGGTCGCGGCCACAAGGGTCAGAAGTCCCGCTCCGGTGGCAGGGTTCGTCCCGGCTTCGAGGGTGGTCAGATGCCCCTGCAGAAGCGCCTCCCCAAGTATGGTTTTACCTCGCGGATCGCGCGTACCACTGCGCAGGTTCGTGTGGGTGAGCTGGCTCGCGTCAATGCCGACGTTATCGACCTGGAAGCGCTGAAGGCAGCGGACCTGGTCAAGGATAACGTGCTGCGCGCCCGAGTGTTCCTGTCGGGTGAACTGAACAAGGCAGTGACCATCAAGGGTCTCGCGGTCACCAAGGGCGCCCGCGAAGCGATCGAGAAGGCCGGCGGGAAAGTCGAGGAGTAATCGAGAGTCCAATGGCTTCAGGTCAAATGCCACAGGTAAACCGCGCCGGGCTGGGAGAGCTGTTCTCCCGGCTGCGCTTCGTCCTGATGGCCATTATTGTCTATCGCATCGGTACGCATATTCCCGTGCCGGGGATCGACCCTGCCCAGCTCGCGGCCCTGTTCAATCAGAACCAGGGTACGATCCTGGGTTTGGCGAATATGTTTTCGGGTGGCGCACTGGAGCGGATGAGCATTCTGGCGCTGGGTATCATGCCGTACATCTCCGCGTCGATTATTATGCAGTTGATGACCGCAGTGACGCCCTCGCTGGACGCGCTCAAGAAGGAAGGGGAGTCCGGTCGACGCAAGATCAGTCAGTACACGCGCTATCTCACCGTTATTCTGGCGATTATCCAGGCGACGGGGATGACTGTAGGTATGGCCAACCAGGGCATGTCCTACGACACGTCAATCGTATTCTTCGTGATCGCGATCACCTCGCTGGTCACAGGCGCTGTTTTCATGATGTGGCTGGGCGAGCAGATCACTGAGAAAGGTGTGGGCAACGGCATCTCGCTGCTGATTTTTGCCGGTATTGTGGCTGGCCTGCCTGCCGCAATCGGTCAGTCGCTTGAGCAGGCTCGGCAGGGTGAGCTGAATATCCTGATCCTCCTTGGGATTCTGGTTCTGGCTTTGGTGGTTATCTACCTTATCGTGTTCATCGAGCGCGGCCAGCGACGCATTACCGTGAACTATGCCAAGCGGCAGCAGGGGCGGAAAATGGTGCAGGCGCAGAGCACTCACCTGCCGTTGAAAGTGAATATGTCCGGTGTGATTCCGGCTATTTTTGCCAGCAGCATCCTGCTCTTCCCGGCGTCCATCGCCCAGTGGTTTGGCTCTGGTGGATCAGACTGGTTGCAGGATCTGGCGGTCGCGATCGGTCCCGGCCAGCCGCTCAACATCCTGCTGTTTACAGTGTTGATCGTGTTTTTCTGCTTCTTTTATACCGCGCTCATGTTCAACCCGGCAGAAGTGGCGGACAACCTGAAGCGCTCAGGGGCCTTTGTGCCGGGGATTCGTCCCGGCCAGCAGACCGCCAATTACATCGATGGCGTGCTGACCCGGCTGACAGTATTCGGTTCGGCTTACATCGCCCTGGTGTGTTTGCTGCCGCAGTTCCTGGTCGTCATGTGGAACGTGCCGTTTTACCTGGGTGGTACGTCATTGCTGATCGTGGTCGTGGTCGTCATGGATTTCATGGCCCAGGTACAAAGCCACCTGATGTCGCATCAGTACGACTCGGTGATGAAAAAAGCCAATTTGAAAAATTATGGTAGTGCCGGCCGGGTCCGCTAAGCGGGGTCGGGTGTCGCGAGGGAGTTGGAACAAATGAAAGTACGTGCTTCTGTTAAAAAGATCTGCCGCAACTGCAAGGTAGTTCGTCGCAAGGGTGTGGTGCGGGTTATCTGCAACACGGATCCGCGGCACAAGCAGCGTCAGGGCTGAGCTAAGGTACTGACGTACAAGTTGATTTTTGGAAACGATATCGCTAGAATGCTGCGCCTTTTGCGGGCATAGACTGCGGTAATCCGGGAAAATCCCTTCAAATTCATGGGCTTCCCGCAAGAGTAAAGACTGGAGAAGGTTGAATGGCTCGTATCGCCGGCGTCAACATACCGGATAACAAACACGCTGTTATCTCACTTACCTACATCTACGGAGTTGGCCGCAGTCAGGCCAAGCGTCTGTGTGAGGCAACGGGTGTTGCTGAAAGTGCCAAAATCGGTGAGCTCACCGAGGGCGAAATGGATGCACTGCGGACCAAGGTAAATGAACTCATGGTAGAGGGTGACCTGCGCCGTGAAGTGTCCATGAACATCAAGCGTCTCATGGACCTCGGTTGCAACCGTTGCCTGCGCCACCGTCGCGGACTGCCGCTGCGGGGATAGC
>CAYGOX010000413.1:0-2973 GCA_964351485.1 uncultured Halioglobus sp. | reverse complement strand
CAATGGCCCGGATTTTCTGGGCTACCTCAATGGCCGCGGCGTCAATGTCGATGGCCGCGAAGCTGCCATCGGGTTGCCGCTTCTGCGAGCGCAACAGCCGCCCTTCGTGACTGTGCAGTTCCGGCAACGCGCGGCCCTTGGGACAGGTATAGCCCTTGAACATCGGGTTGTCAGGATCGCCGGTCACTTTCGTCACCTTGCGGCGACCGTTGTCGTCCTCGACGGTTGCGAGCACACCGCAGTGCGCGATACAGAGTCGACAGACAGTAGGGACAACCTGGCTCATGGGATCACCTTCCTTGACGCTGAACAACCCACCCTAGCGAGTCGGGCCGAGGATGACAATACAACCACCCGGGACTATTTGACCTCAGAGATCGCGCCGCGTGACGCCGGGAATCTCCAGCGCCAGGTCCGCACCGTACAGCCCGGCCGGGGTCTGGAAGCCGGGTGTCCGACGCCCGGCGAGAATTTTCTGCGCCACCAGCAGCGTGCTGTGGAAAGTCAGCAGGTAGGGCTCGGGCGTAATCATTTCGGCCGAGAACTGTTCGCCGGCGCGGTTGGTCGCGGTTGCCACCAGCCGGGTCCTGCGCGCCTGCTGCGCTTCGGGAGGCGGCCCCGGGGGCGCGAACGTGTCGATCGCCCAGGTCAGCAGCGCCTTGCCCCAGCCGCGCCGGGCGAGCCAGGGTACCCAGCCGGGAATCGTCCCGTCCTGCACCTGGTAAACCTCGATTGTGGGCACGCCGGTGCTGACCCATGAGGTCATCATGTCGGCCCAGGGTATCTGCACCAGCGTTCTGTTCACGCCGTCGATCTCACGCGCCTGCACTTTGGGCTCGCCCTCGACCATCTGCCCATCGCGGCGCAACAGCAGGGGCCGCGAGAACATCTCGAGGGCCGACTTGATCGTCCCCCGGCTGGCCGGCGCACCCTCGGCCTGCGCAAAACTGCTGTCCATCACCAGTTCCAGGTGGTGTGGCTTCGAAACCTTGTGCGCGACGTAAAGGTTGAGGCAATCCGTGGGAACCACGTCGTAGCCCACCGCTGGCATCACCATGACGCCCGCCGCCCGGAACTCTGCGTCACGATCGAGCTGCGACTGGATCACGTGATTTTCACCGGTCAGATCCACGTAATGGGTCCCCGCCTCCACCACCGCATCGAGCATGGGCTCAGCGGTGTAGGTGTAGGGACCGGCAATATGCAGCACCAGTTCGAAGTGGCGCAGCACCTCCACCAGGTTGGCGTGATTGTCGTCCAGGCTCAACGTGATGTAGGGCAGCGAGACTTCGTCGGCGAAGGCCTTGAGCTTCTCCGGGTTGCGGCCGGCGAGCACGGGACGGATTCCGTACTCGCTGGCCAGGCGGGCAATGCCCTGCCCGGTGAAACCATAGGCCCCGTACAGGAGGACCTGTCCCTCTCGCTCCGGCGGCAGGGCCGCCAGGGCCTCGGCGGACAGCGTGTGCTCCGCGGCAGAAGTGGCACCCGCTCCCGCAAGCAGGACGACCAGGATCAACCGCAGCACACCATGGGGCAATGTGATCATGACAAATGCCCTCCCGGGCCGGCTCGATAATCGAGCCAGAAGCATAGCCCATGCCAAGATCAATTGTCGGCAATATCACACAGCGCAGACGCAGGCGCTGAGCTACCATCGGTGCGCTGGAGGAATGATTATGAACCAAAAAACACTGCTCACCTGCCTGGGACTGACCCTGTGCGCCGCGACCCACACGACCCACGCGGACGTCCTTGGCGGCACGCTCGGCATCAACCTGTGGGCCCAGGAATTCGATGCGCGGGCCCGCGATGGCGGCGATTTCATCGACTTCGATTCATCGTTCGACGCGGATGACGAGTCCGACTTCCAGGTCTTTGCCTCTTTCGAGCATCCCATACCACTACTGCCCAACATCCTGGTCCAGCACACCCGGTCCTCGACCCGGGGCGCAGGCGTCCTGGGCAGCACCGTGTTTGACAACGTGGTCTTTGAGGGCAACGTCACCGGCGACCTCGACCTCACCCATACCGACGCCACGCTGTACTACGAAATTCTCGACAACTGGGTCAGCCTTGACCTCGGTATCACCGCGCGCAAATTCGACGCCAGCGTCGAACTCACCGCCGAAGACGGCACCACCGCCAGCGCCGAAACCGACGACCTGTTGCCGATGGGCTACCTCAGGGCGCAGTTCGACCTGCCCTTCACCGGCTGGAAAATCCGCGCCACGGGCAACTACGTCAAGTACGATGGCGACACGGTTTCTGACCTGTCCGGCGCCATCGGCTGGGAAGTGTTCGCCGGCCTCGAACTGGAGCTGGGCTACCGGCTGTTCGACATCGACTACAGCGATGACGAGGAACTGGTCGACGCCGAGGTCCAGGGCCTCTACGGCGGCATCGTCTGGGATTTCTAGAGTCGGGACCGGACTGACAACGACAACCGCGTAAACCGCGCGCCGTGACGGTCAGCCCGGACAAACACCGCGGGCTCGCGCTCGCCTGCATCTTCATTACCGTCCTGCTCGACGCGATCGGTTTCGGCATCATCATGCCGGTGATGCCGCAACTCATCATGGAGATCACCGGGCAGGACCTCAGTCGCGCTGCCGTGTATGGCGGCGCACTGCTGTTTCTCTACGCCCTGATGCAGTTTCTCTTCTCGCCCATCATGGGCAACCTGTCGGACCGGTTCGGCCGCCGGCCGGTGCTGCTGCTGTCGCTGCTGGCCTACGGGCTGGATTACCTGCTGATGGGCTGGGCACCGACGCTGACCTGGCTCGTGATCGGCAGGATCATCGCCGGCAGCGCCTCGTCCACCTACGCCATCGCCAATGCCTATATCGCCGATATTTTCGAACCGCGGGAACGGGCCAAGAACTTCGCACTGATGGGCGCGGCGTTTGGCGGGGGGTTTATCCTCGGCCCGCGGCTCACCGCGCCGGTGTCGTTCCCGGCGCTCGGCGGCTGGCT
>CAYGOX010000412.1:0-2975 GCA_964351485.1 uncultured Halioglobus sp. | reverse complement strand
CGCCGAAGCGGTGTTCCTCATCGATGATCAGCAGGCCCAGGTCGGCGAAGCGGAAGTCTTTCTGCAGCAGTTTGTGGGTGCCAATCAGGATGTCGATCTCCCCGCGTGCGGCGCGTTCCATGATGCTGGCTGTTTCGGCAGCACTCTTGAAGCGGGAGACGACCTCGACCCGCACCGGCCAGTCGGCGAAGCGGTCGGCGAATGAGTTGTAGTGCTGCTGGGCGAGCAGGGTGGTGGGCACCAGCACTGCGACCTGCTTTTTGTTGCTGGTCGCGAGATAGGCCGCGCGCAGCGCCACCTCGGTCTTGCCGAAGCCGACGTCGCCGCACACCAGGCGATCCATGACGCGCTCGCTGCGCATGTCGGCCATCACGGCCGCGATGGTCGCTTCCTGGTCCGGCGTCTCCTCGAAGGGGAAGGCCGCGCAGAACTGCTGGTAACCCAGTTCGTCGCCGTCGAAGGCAAAACCCTTGCGCGCCTCGCGTCGCGCGTACACATCCAGCAGCTGCGAGGCGATATCGCTGGCCTTTTCACTGGCCTTGCGCCGCGCCTTTTCCCACTGGTCGGAGCCCAGGCGGTGCAGGGGCGCCAGTTCGGGGTCGCTGCCGGCGTAGCGCGACACCAGGTGCAGGGAGGCGACCGGCACATAGAGTTTCGCGCCGTCGGCGTACTCCATGGCCAGAAATTCGTTTTCCTGGCCCCCGGCGCTGAGCTTCTGCAGGCCCAGATAGCGGCCCACGCCGTGCTCCAGGTGTACTACGGGAACGCCCGGGGTCAGCTCGGTGAGATCGCGAAACGCGTTCGCGGTGCTGGACTCGGAAGTGTCGCGTCGGCGCCTGCGCTGCGCGACCCGGTTGCCAAAGAGCTGGGACTCGCTGACCAGCGTCGGCTGACCCTCGCCCAGGTACAGGCCGCGGTCCAGCGGATGGGTCGCAATGGCGAAAGCCTCGCCGGAATCGACAAAGGCGGGCCAGTTCGCGCAAGTGGTCGGGGTCAGGCCCTGCTCAGCCAGCGACTGGAGCAGAATCTCCCGGCGCCCCGCGGTCTCTGCAACCAGCAGCACGGGGCCGCCGTGCGTCTCGATGAAGCGGGCCAGCTGCCGGGTCGGCGCTTCGCCGCGCTGCTCGCTGGTCAGCGCCGGGGGCGGCAGGATGCCGCTGGCAACGTGAACGGCCGCGTCGGGGTTCTGTTTCAGTTCCAGGACCGCGTGTGCGCCCAGTGCCTGGTAGAGCTCCTCGACCGGGACAAAGCCCCGGGCCGGTGGCAGCAGCGGGTGGCGCGGGTCGATGCCGTACTCCTCGTAGCGCTCGGTGACCTCCTGCCAGAAGCGCGTGGCGGCGCCGTGGTGGTCGCCGATCATCACCAGCGCGCAGTCCTGTGGCAGGTAGTCGAACAGGGTGGCGCACTGATCGAAGAACAGTGGCAGGTAGTACTCGCAGCCGCCCGGGCTGCGCCCCGCGCTGACATCCACGTAGGTGGGGCAGGCATCGTGGTCGACCTCGAAGGCGTCGTACCAGTTCATCTGGAAGCGGCCGATCGCACCCTTGTCCAGCGGGAATTCGCGCGCCGGCAGCAGGTTGATGCTCTGGACTTTCTCGATGGTGCGCTGGGTCTCCGGGTCGAAGGTGCGCAGCGAGTCGACTTCGTCGTCGAGCAGGTCGATGCGGTAGGGCAGTTCGGAGCCCATCGGGAAAATATCCAGCAGCGAGCCGCGCAGCGCGAACTCGCCGTGTTCGTACACAGTCTCCACGTTCAGGTAGCCGTTGCGCTGCAGGTCGCGCCGGAACTGCTCCACATCCAGGGTCTGGCCCGTATCCAGCACCAGGCTGGAACCGGCGACGGAGTCGGTCGGCGGCAGGCGGTGCATCAGCGTGGGGATCGGCAGCAGCAGGATGCCCCCGGCCAGCTTCGGCAGGTGGTACAGCGTATTCAGCCGCTCCGAGACGATGTCCTGGTGCGGGGAGAAGTGGTCGTACGGCAGCGTCTCCCAGTCCGGAAACACCAGGATTTCGGTCGGCTGCGCCAGGAAAAAGGGCAGTTCGCGCTCCAGTGCGTGACAGCCGGAGGTGTCGGCGGTCAGTACCACCAGCAATCGGCCCGGTTCCACCTGGCCGGCGATGCAGGCCGCGTCGGCGCTGCCGTGGAACGGCCCGATGGCGGTGCGGGTGCCGCGCTGGCCGGGCCAGGGCGTCTTGTCGATCAGGTGGTGAAACATACTCGAACGCTTGCGGTGGGAGGGGGTCGGCTGCGGTCAAAGCGGGGCATTATAGCCAAGCGCCGCGGCAGCGCCAGCAACCCGGCGCCAAGGCTGTGAATATGCCCGTTTCCCGGTTGCGCGGCCCAGTTCATCGGATGATAATACGCGGCCTTGGCTGGACAGGCCCACCATAAGACAAGGGAATAACAGTGACAGATCGCAAGCGTGAACGCCCCGATGACTACTTCAAGGACTGGAAGGAACGCGAGGCCCTCGCCGAAGGCATGATTCCGCTGGTGGGTCGGCTGGCCCGCGAGAAGAACGTCAAGTGCTACATCTATGGTCGTTCACTGGTCAACCGCTCGGTGCTGGAGATCATGAAGGATCACCGGTATGTGCGCCAGGTGGAAGAGAACGAGCTGTCCGAATACGAGACCTTCCCCGTCCTGAACCACATGGCACAGATGGACCTGGGGCCGGCGCACATCGACGTGGGCCGCCTTGCAGTCAATTATTACGACCAGGGCAAGGGTGAGGGCCTGAGCGTCCAGGAGTACGTGGAGCGGGAACTGGCCGACCTGGTGGGCTCCACCGACAAACCCGTTTCCAAGCCGCAGGATGTCGTGCTGTACGGCTTTGGCCGCATCGGCCGCCTGATGGCCCGTATCCTCATCGAGAAAACCGATGGCGGTGACTGCCTGCGACTGCGCGCGATCGTCGTGCGCAAGGGCAAGGCCCCCAACGACCTGGTCAAGCGCGCCAGTCTGCTGCGCCGCGA
>CAYGOX010000411.1:0-3008 GCA_964351485.1 uncultured Halioglobus sp. | reverse complement strand
GCGCCTTCTTGCTGTCGCGGATGCCACAGGCCTGTACCGTACAGCCGGGCGTCATGGCCTTGGGGTAAAAATACAGCACGACGTTCTTCTTGCCCTTGAAATCCTTCAGACTGACCTTGTTGCCATCCTGGTCCTGGAGGGTGAAAGCGGGGGCCATATTGCCGATTTTGGGGTGTGCCATGAAAGTGGGCTCCTGTAGTGTGGGCCGCGATCGCGCGGGCGTGGCGCTCGGGCCGGTAGTGATCAGGGACGGGGGCGCGGCCGGTGGTCGATCGCCGAAACCCGCACCGGGTAAACGCCGGCGCGGACATCCTCAAAATATTCGCGCAGGGTTTCCTTGATAACCGGAAAGGCGATCCGGTCCCAGGGAATCTCGTCCTCGGTATAGAGCGCGGACTCGAGGCTCTCGGGACCAACGCCGTACTCGCCGTTGTCGACGTCACAACGATAGAACATATACACCTGGCTGATGTAGGGGACGTCAAAAATCCGGTACAGCTCCAGGTTGCTGACCCGCGCGCGTGCCTCTTCCCAGGTTTCCCGGGCGGCGCCCGCAGGCGTCGTCTCGCCGTTTTCCATGAAGCCTGCCGGCAGCGTCCAGTAATCCTTGCGCGGCTCGATGGCGCGCTTGCACATCAGGACGCGCCCTTCGAACACGGGTACGCACCCCACGATGACCCGCGGGTTGCTGTAGTGGATCAGCTCACAACTGGTGCAGACGTAGCGTTCGCGGTCGTCACCGGCGGGGATCTGCAGAACGACGGATTCGCCGCAACTGCTACAAAAGTTCATCCTGGCACCACACTCCTCGATTGCGCACGACAGTATACGGTGGAATCGTGAGACTGGGCCAGCCGGAGACGGTATCCGTCAGGCCGGCGCCGTCAGGTAGCGGTAGCCACCGGAGAAGAACAGGAGAGGATCGCCGGACTCGGCGCGCTGCATGTCAGTCACGCGCCCGATGATGATCAGGTGGTCACCCGCCGGGTGGGTCACTTCCAGCTCGCACTCGAAGCTGACCAGGGCGCCGCTGATGATCGGTGCGCCGGTACTGCCCGCCGTGTAGTGATCCGGCTTGAGCTGGTGCTGCTCCTTGCGTGCGTAATGATTGGAGTGGTCGAGCTGGTCGGAGGTCAGCACGTTGATCGCAAAATGGCGCGGGGACGCAAAAGCATCGTAAACGTCGGAGTTGTTCTGCAGGCTCCACAGGACGAGCGGCGGATCCAGCGAGACCGAGGAAAAGGAATTCGCGGTCATGGCCAGCGCCTCCCCTTCCGGCGTCACCACCGTAATCAGACAAACCCCTGTTGCAAACTGTCCCAGTGCGTTGCGCAGCTCGCGCGCATCAAAACTCATGCCCATCCCCTTATATTTTCGTCTTCAGGCCGCCCATTCCAGCGCAGACACCCTGCGCCCGCATCACCTATTCAGGCTATGGCCCCTCGGTGTCCTGCCCCCAGCGCGCGGCCCTGGCGGTATCGGAATCGCGCGCCTGCACCCAGCGTTGGGCATCCGGACCCGACTCCCGTTTCCAGAACGGTGCCCGCGTCTTGAGATAGTCCATGATGAACTCGGTGGCGGCAAACGCGGCCTCTCGGTGCGCCGATGATACACCACCCCAGACAATCTGATCACCGGGTGCCAGCGCCCCCACACGATGAACGACCCCGATAGCGTCCACTGGCCACCGCCCGGCCGCCTGCGCGGCGATCTCGGAGATACTTTTTTCCGTCATGCCCGGATAGTGCTCGATAAACAGGCCGGTGACCTGGCGCGACTCGTTGGTCGTTCGCACGTAACCGGTAAAGCTGGCCACCGCGCCCTCGGAGTGGTCGCCTCGCAGCAGCGACGCCTGCAGTGCGGCGGGATCGAAATCGTCATCCTGGACGGTAACGGTAATCGCGGCGCTCACCTCAGCCCCCTGTGACCGGCGGATAAAAAGCAACCTCGTCGCCCGAGTGCAGCGCCACGTCTGTCGTAACAACCTGCTGATTGACCGCGCGCACAATATTTTCCTGCGTCAGGGGTTCACGCCAGGCTTCTCCGCGCTGGCTCACCAGCACATCCACCAGCGCCGAGATCGGCAAGCCCTCTTCAATCTCGAGCTCAAGTCGCGCGCAGTCGAGTTGCTCACGCAGGCTGGCAAAAAACAGGACGCGAATCATGTGTCCGTCCCGGCATCAGGGCGCTGCCAGTCACCCGACTGCCCCCCGGACTTGCGCTGCAGGGCAACGTTGCCGATCACCATGCCGCGATCCACCGCCTTGCACATATCGTAGATCGTCAGGGCCGCAACGGAGGCCGCTGTCAGCGCCTCCATCTCTACCCCGGTCTTGCCCGATACCCGGCAGGTCGCCTCGATATTCACACCCACCGGATCGGACGAGAGCTCGAACGTGACATCTACAGCGTTAAGCATGAGCGGGTGACACAGGGGAATCAGGTCAGAACATTTCTTGGCCGCCTGGATACCGGCGATGCGCGCCACGGCCAGTACATCGCCCTTGGCGTGCGCGCCGGCCCGCAGCAGGTCGAGCGTGGCCGCCTCCATCCGCACCTGCGCACTGGCGCGCGCCATCCGCTGGGTGACGGCCTTGTCACCCACGTCGACCATGCGCGCGGCGCCTTCTTCATCCAGGTGGGTCAATCGATTCATGCGTATTGTTCCGGTCTCGCCTGTTGTGCTGCGCCGAGTCTATCCAAGCGCGCCGCTAAAAGAAAATTGCCGGTGATCGGACAAGTCATGGAAATTGGCCCCGCTGCACTTACCGCGCGGGCGACCGATGCCGTAAAGTATCCGGCCTGATCATCGAGGAGAGTGCACATGGCCAAGCTATCACTGGGGCTGCAACTGGGTTACTGGGGCGCGCTCGCCCCCCACGTACAACACACCGAACTGGCGCAGGAAGCCGAGCGCCTCGGGTTTGACTCGGTCTGGACTGCGGAATCCTGGGGGAACGACTGCTTCACCCCGTTGACCTGGATCGCGGCGCACACCAGCACCATCC
>CAYGOX010000410.1:0-3020 GCA_964351485.1 uncultured Halioglobus sp. | reverse complement strand
GCCGATGTTTCACCAGGTCGAGGGCCTGCTGATTGACGAGCACTCGAGCTTTGCCGATCTCAAGGGCGTGGTGGAAGAATTCCTGCGCGTCTTTTTTGAAAAAGAACTGAGCGTGCGGTTCCGCCCCTCGTACTTCCCGTTCACCGAGCCGTCTGCCGAGGTGGATATCCAGTGCGTGAATTGCGGCGGCAGCGGCTGTCGCGTGTGCAGCCACACCGGCTGGCTGGAAGTCATGGGTTGCGGGATGGTGCATCCGCGCGTGTTCGAGCACTCTAACATCGATACGGAAAAATACGCCGGCTTTGCCTTCGGTATGGGGGTGGAGCGCCTGGCGATGTTGCGTTACGGCGTGAACGACCTGCGCCTGTTTTTCGACAACGACCTGCGTTTCCTCGAGCAGTTTTGAGCTAGCACCGCGTAAGAATCGGAGAAGAACTCAGTGAAAATCAGTGAACAGTGGCTGCGCGAATGGGTCGACCCGGCCATCGATACCGAAACGCTGGGCCAGCAGCTCACCATGGCGGGCCTGGAGCTCGACGGCGTCGAAAGCGTTGCCGGTGAGTTTTCCGGCGTGATCGTTGCGGAGATCGTCAGCGCCGAGCAACACCCGGACGCGGACAAGCTGCGCGTCTGCGAGGTGAACACCGGCGGTGACACCGTCCAGATCGTGTGTGGCGCGCCGAACGCGCGGGCGGGGCTCAAGGCGCCGCTGGCGACGGTGGGCGGCGTGCTGCCGGGCGATTTCAAGATCAAGCGGGCCAAACTGCGCGGGGTGGAGTCGAACGGCATGCTGTGTGCAGAAGCCGAGCTGGGGTTGTCCGACGCCTCCGACGGGTTGATGGAGCTGGCGGCTGACGCGCCGGTCGGCACGGACCTGCGCGACTACCTGCAGCTGGATGACAAGGTGCTGGAGATCGATCTCACGCCCAACCGCGCGGACTGCCTCGGGGTGCGCGGTATCGCGCGCGAGGTCGGTCTGCTCAACGCGCTGCCGGTCAATGACATTGCGATCGAGCCGGTGCCGGCGACGATCGAAGACACGTTCCCGGTGACCATTGCCGCCCCCGAGCGTTGTCCGCGCTATGTCGGCCGGGTGATTACAGGTGTCGACGTCTCGCGTCCCAGCCCGCTGTGGATGCAGGAGAAGCTGCGCCGCAGTGGCCTGCGCTCGATTGACGCGGTGGTCGATGTCACCAACTACCTCCTGCTCGAACTGGGTCAGCCCATGCACGCCTTCGACGGCGACAAACTGGCCGAGGGGATCGAGGTGCGTCTGGCCCGGCAGGGCGAGTCGCTGGAACTGCTGGACGGGCAGACGGTAGAGCTCAACGATCAGACGCTGGTGATCGCTGACGGCAAGGGGCCGGTGGCGATGGCGGGGATCATGGGCGGCCAGGCCAGCGCGGTAGGGCAGGGCACGGTCAATCTATTCCTGGAATCTGCGTTTTTCACCCCGCAGCTGCTCGCGGGCAAGGCGCGTGACTACGGCCTGCACACCGATTCTTCGCACCGCTTCGAACGGGGTGTCGATTTCGCGGGGCAGGTGGACGCGATGGAGCGCGCCACGCAATTGCTGCTGGAGATTGTCGGCGGCCAGGCCGGACCGATTATCGATGTCACGGACGCCGATCACCTGCCGGCGCGGCCCGATGTTACGCTGCGCGCGGCCCGTATCCAGAAAATGCTCGGCTTCAGTCTGGAAGCGAGCGAGGTGGAGCGCATCCTGGCCGGTCTCGGCCTGGGCGTGACGGCCACGGACGGGGGCTGGGTGTGCAGCGTCCCGAGCTGGCGTTTCGATATCAGCATTGAGGCCGACCTGCTCGAGGAACTTGCGCGGGTATACGGCTACAACAACCTCCCCGTTTCGCACATTCGTGCCGACCTGGTCATGGCGCCGCGCGAAGAGCAGGTGTTGTCGCCGCGCCTGGTGCGCCGGCACCTGGCTGCCCGCGGTTATCGCGAGGCCATTACCTACAGTTTTGTCGAGCCGGATCTGCAGCGGGTGTTCGACCCCGAGGTGGAGCCGGTTGCGCTGAGCAATCCCATTTCGGCGGATATGGCGGTGATGCGCACCAGTCTGTTGCCGGGGCTGGTGGCCACGGTGCTGCGCAACGTCAACCGCCAGCAGCCGCGCGTGCGCCTGTTCGAGACCGGCCTGCGTTTTGTGCCGACTGACAGCGGCCTGCAGCAGGTGCCCACGCTGGCGCTGGCGTTGACTGGCCGGCGGGTCGAGGAGTCCTGGACGGCCGGCGACGACGCCGCCGATTTCTTCGATCTCAAGGGCGACCTGGAGAGTGTGCTGGCCCTGGGCCGGGCGGGGGAGGAGTTCGCCTTTGCACCGGCCGAACGTGCCGCGCTGCACCCGGGACAGACGGCAGACATTACCCGAAATGGGCAGAGCGTTGGCTATATCGGCCGCGTCCACCCGGCGGCGGCCTCACAACTGGGCCTGACAGCGGCCCTGTATGTCTGTGAAATCGACCTCGAGGCGGTGCTGGCCGCCCGTTTGCCGGCGTTCCAGGAGCTGTCCAAGTACCCGGGCGTTCGGCGAGATATCGCGATTATTGTTGATAAATCAATATCTTCGGCAGATTTGTTGAAAGATGTTCGAGAGTGCGCAGGGACTTACCTGACAGACTTAAGGCTATTTGATGTCTATACGGGCAAAGGTATTGATCCTAAACGAAAAAGTCTGGCGCTAGGTTTGACTTTCCGCGATCAATCGCGCACTCTTGTCGATGACGATATTAACCCGACAGTCAGTCAAGTTATTGATCTGTTGGAGAAAAATTATAACGCTGAACTTAGGGACTAGCCTGCCGGCCCGGCGTACAAGACTAGGTCTCGCACGATTAGGTGAAGTCGTAACATGAGTGCTCTGACAAAATCCGAAATGGCGGAGCGCCTGTTTGAGGAACTAGGCCTCAACAAGCGTGAAGCCAAAGAGATTGTGGAGCTCTTCTTCGAAGAGATCCGCGGATGCCTGGAAAACAACGAACAGGTGAAGTTGTCCGGTTTTG
>CAYGOX010000409.1:0-3039 GCA_964351485.1 uncultured Halioglobus sp. | reverse complement strand
AGTCCACTGCGCGCCATAGATCGGCCCGAGTTCACCTTCTGGCGTGGCCCACTCATCCCAGATGGAGACGCCGTTTTCCTTCAGCCAGGCGATGTTGGTATCGCCGCGCAGAAACCAGAGCAGCTCGTTGACGATGCTCTTGAAGTGCAGCTTCTTGGTGGTCAGCAGCGGGAAGCCGTCGACGAGATCGTGGCGAAACTGGCGGGCAAAGACGGACACGGTGCCGGTGCCGGTCCGGTCCTCCTTGGTCACCCCGTTGTCCAGGATGTCCCGCAGCAGATCGAGATACTGTTTCATGACGCGGTGCTGCCTCTTCGAGTGTTGGCCTGTGATTTATCCCGCTCGCGGGCGGCCCGCCGGTAGGACGACACGAGCAGGTAGATGCCCAGCGCGATCATGGGCAGGCAGAGCAATTGTCCGCGGGTTACCCAGCCCAGTGCCTGGAAGCCCAGGTGGGCGTCGGGTTCGCGGAAAAACTCGGCGAAGAACCGCAGACAACCATAACCCAGGGAGAACACACCGGCCACGGCCCACTCGGGACGCTCGCGCCGGGCAAACCACACCATGATGACAAACAGCAGCAGGCCCTCGAGGGCAAACTGGTAGAGCTGTGAGGGGTGGCGGGCCAGTTTCAGCGGGTCGTCCGGGAACACCATGGCCCAGGGCACATCTGCGGCCCGGCCCCAGAGCTCCTGCCCGATGAAGTTGCCCAGTCGGCCCAGCGCCAGGCCTACCGGCACCAGGGGCGCGACAAAATCCATCAGGGCGCCGAAGGCGATACCGCGGCGGCGCGCAAACAAAAACATGGCCAGGAGCACGCCGAGAAAGCCGCCGTGGAAGGACATCCCGCCCTGCCAGACGCGCAGGAGCCAGGAGGGATCGTCCAGCAACCGGTCGCCACCGTAGAAAATCGCGTAGCCGAACCGGCCGCCGAGCACGACGCCCAGCGCGGCGTAAAAAATCAGGTCGTCTACCTGGTCGCGCGCAACGGGGCTCCACGGTTGCCGGGTCCGGCGCAGGGCAAACCACCAGGCGAACGCCAGACCGGCCAGGTAGGTCAGCCCGTACCAGTGGATCTTCACCGGGCCAACTGCCAGTGCAACGGGATCGATTTCAGGGTATGGCAGCATGTTCAGGTATCGTGTGGCGTCGAGTGTGTCGCCCCTGGTCCTTTCGAACGCGACCCGCAGACGTCACCGTACAACCAGGGGGCCGGCGTATTATTATGCAGCACCGGCCAATTCACAAACGACGAGGGCCCCGCGTGTTCCAGCCAGATTCCAAGCAGCCGCCGCCATGTGCCTGGTAATTTTCGCCTATCGCGCCAGCGCGCAATACCCGCTGCTGGTCGCGGCCAATCGCGACGAGTTTCACGCCCGCCCCACCCGGGCCGCGGCGCTCTGGGACGAGCACCCGGACCTGCTCGCGGGCAGGGACCTCGAGCAGGGCGGCACCTGGATGGGTATCACGCGCGGCGGCCGGTTCGCGGCCATCACCAACGTGCGCGGCGGCGTTGCCACCGTACCCGTACCACGCTCGCGGGGCGAGCTGCCGCTGCACTTCCTCACAGGGTCAGACGCGCCCGGTGACTACCTCGCATCACTGGCGGCGGCGTCCGATCACTACGCCGGCTTCAACCTGCTGGTGGGGGATAACGAGTCACTGTGGTACTACGGCAACTTCGCCGGCGAATCACCGCGGGCGCTGGCGCCCGGTCTCTACGGGCTGAGTAATGCCGCGCTGGATACGCCGTGGCCCAAGGTGGACCGGGGCAAGCAGCGGCTCGGCCACCTGCTGACCAGCGGCGAGGTGGAACACGACCACCTGGCCACGCTCGTGTCCGATCCGTCGGCAGCCGGTGCCGAGGGGCTGGCAGAAATCGGGCAGCACAGCGAACTGGAACAGAGACTGTCCTCGCAGTTCATCATCATGCCGCAGTACGGCACCCGGTCGACCACCACGCTGCGCGCGACCGCCGACGGTGTCATCGACTGGCGCGAGGTCAGCTTTGACGAGTCCGGGGAGCGCATCGGATCCAGTGAGTTAGTGCTTACTACTTGAGAGTGACCGGGCTGCCGGGTCAGTCCACGGGAGTGTGTATAAACTTTTCCATGCCGTGGGCGCTGAGGAACTGCTCCATGCGGCGGTTGATCAGGTGCGCGTGATCCATCTCCATCACCTGTTCGAGCAACTCCCGGGCCTCGTCCATGCGCACATTGCGCAGCGCTTTCTTCACCTTGGCCAGACTGGTGGCGTTCATCGACAGCACGTCGTAGCCCATGGCCAGCAGCAGGACCGCGGCAGCCGGATCGCCCGCGAGCTCCCCGCAGATGCCGATCGGGATTCCCTCCATTTCACTCGAGCGGGCCACCGTGTACAGCGCGCTCAATACCGCGGGGTGCAGCGAGTGGTACAGCCCCGCGACCCGCGCGTTGTTGCGGTCCACCGCCAGCAGGTACTGCGTGAGGTCGTTGCTGCCCACGGAGAGAAAGTCCACGCGCCGGGCCAGGGACCGCGCCTGATACACCGCGGCGGGGACTTCGACCATCACCCCGATCGGGGGTAGCGGCGCCGTCATCCCCTCCTGGGACAACTCCCGGTGACTGCGGTGGATCAGCCCCAGCGCCTCGTCCAGCTCGTCCACGTTGGAGACCATGGGCAGCATAATGCGCAGGTTGCCCAGCGTCTCGTTGGCGCGCAGCATCGCCCTCACCTGGGCGAGGAAAATCTCCGGGTGGTCGAGGGTGACGCGGATGCCGCGCCAGCCCAGGAAGGGGTTGTCCTCGGCGATGGGAAAATAGGGCAGCGACTTGTCGCCGCCGATGTCCAGGGTGCGCATGGTGACCGGCTGCGGGGCGAACGCGGCGAGTTGCTCGCGGTAGATCTCGGTCTGTTCATCCTCGGTGGGGAAGCTGTCCCGGAGCAGGAACGGGACCTCCGTACGAAACAGGCCCACCCCTTCCGCGCCGTGCTCCAGCGAGCGGACGACATCGGCCATCAGGCCGGTGTTGACCCACAGCGGGACCCGGTGTCCGTCGA
>CAYGOX010000408.1:0-3044 GCA_964351485.1 uncultured Halioglobus sp. | reverse complement strand
GCCGGACCTGAAGTACCGGGGCGAGCCAACCCGCCTGGTGATCGGCGATCACAACACGATTCGCGAGAACGTCACGATTCACCGCGGCACGATCCAGGGGCGCTCGGAGACAACCATCGGCGATCACAACTTGATCATGGCCAACGTGCATGTCGGCCACGACAGCATCGTGGGCAACCACACGGTGCTGGTGAACAACGCCGCCCTGGCCGGTCATGTGACACTCGGTGACTGGGCCGTGCTCAGCGGCTATACCCTGGTGCACCAGTTCTGCCAGATCGGGGCCCACAGCTTTTCCGGTATGGGCAGTGCAATCGGCAAGGACGTGCCGGCCTTTGTCACGGTCAGTGGCGCACCTGCCCAGGCCAAGTCCATCAACCAGGAAGGGCTGCGCCGACGCGGTTTTCCTGACGCGGTGATCAGCCAGCTGCGCCGCGCGTTCAAGCTGCTCTACCGGCAGGGTTTGACGCTCGACCTGGCCCTGCAACAGCTGGAGGCCATGGAAGACAAGCCGCCGGAGGTGGACCTGTTTATCGCGTCGCTGCGCTCGTCCGGGCGCGGCATCGTGCGCTAGTGCGCCTGGCTGTGCTGGCCGGAGAGCCGTCCGGCGATGCGCTGGGCGCGCGGGTCCTGCCCCGGCTGGGTTCGCAGGTGTCCAACGGGCCCGTCGTTGAAGGGAGCGGCGGCCAGCGCATGATCGAGGCCGGGTGCCAGAGTCTCTACCCGATGGAGACACTCTCGGTGATGGGGCTGACCGAGCCGCTGCGGCGCCTGCCGCAGTTGCTCGCTATCCGGCGCGCACTGCAACGCCGCTGGCGCGCGTCGCCGCCCGACGTGTTTCTCGGTATTGATTCGCCGGATTTCAACCTGCCGCTCGAGCGCGGCCTGCGCGCGCAGGGCACCCCGACCGCGCACCTGGTGAGCCCCTCGGTCTGGGCCTGGCGTCGCGGCCGGCTGCGGACGATTGCGCGCGCCGTGGATACGGTGCTCTGCCTGTTTCCTTTCGAGGCCGAGGTCTATCGCCAGGCCGGTATAGCACACGAGGTGGTGGGGCATCCGCTGGCCGACGATCTGCCCGATGAATCGCCCCCGGAGCCCGCGCGGGACGCGCTCGGGCTGCAGGGTCGGGGAAGGGTGGTCGCGCTGCTGCCGGGCAGCCGCGCCGGGGAAATTCGCGCGCACGGCCCCCTGTTCCTGGCCGTTGCGGCCGGGCTCATCCGGCGCGACCCGTCGCTCTGCTTCGTACTGAGCGCAGCGAATGTACACTGCGCTGCGCTGCTCGAACCGATGATTGCCGCGTCTCCCGTGCCGGTGCGTTTGGTCCACGGCGACGCGCAGACCGCGCTCGCGGCGTGTGATGTCGCCCTGGTGGTGTCCGGCACTGCCACGCTGGAGGCGGCGCTGGTGAAGCGACCGATGGTGGTGGCTTATCGCACGGGGGCGATCACCTGGGCGGTGCTGTCACGGCTGGTGCAAACACCACACGTTGCCCTGCCCAACCTGCTCAGCGGCAGGCGGCTGGTGCCGGAGTTTCTGCAGGGCGCGGCGACCGTGCCGGCGCTGATCGAGGCGGTGTGGGAGCAACTGGAAGATACCGCCGCCCGTGAGCCGCTGCGCCGGGCCTATACCGATATTCACCACGCACTGCGCCGGGATTTTCCCGCGCGTGTCGCCGCTGCTCTGCTTGACCTGGCGCCCGGGAGGAACGCGTGACCGACTTGTTTGCCATTGACCACGACAGTCCGGGCCTGGCCGGCGTCGACGAGGTGGGGCGCGGTCCGCTGGCCGGCGACGTGGTCGCCGCCGCGGTAATCCTCGACCCGGCCCGCCCCATCGAGGGCTTGCGTGATTCCAAGCGACTGACCCACGAGCGGCGTGAGGTGCTGGCCGGGCAGATTCGCGAGCGTGCCATGGCCTGGTGCGTGGCGCGGGCCAGCGTCGAGGAGATCGACCGGATCAATATCCTCCAGGCGTCCCTGCTGGCCATGAGCCGGGCGGTGGAGGGCCTGCAGCCGCAGCCCGAATTTGTCCTGGTCGACGGCAACCGGCTGCCCCGGTGGCGCTACCGGGCAGAGGCGGTGGTAAAGGGTGACGACCGGGTGCCGGCCATCGCCGCCGCGTCGATCCTGGCCAAGGTGCAGCGCGACCGGGAACTGGTGGAACTCGATGCGCAGTACCCCGGTTACGGGTTCGCGGCGCACAAGGGCTACCCCACAAAGGTCCACCTCGAAGCGCTCCAGACGCTGGGAATCACCCCGGTGCACCGGCGCAGCTTCGGACCGGTAAAAAAATTGCTCGGCGAGCCCTAGCGCCCGTTCCACAAGCCCGGCCGGGCGCGTAGAATTCTGCCATGGCTGGTTTTGTTCATCTGCGCGTACACACTGAATTCTCCCTGGTAGACGGCCTGGTGCGTATCAAGCCGTTGGTGGCGCGGGCCGCGAAGCTTGGCATGCCAGCGGTCGCCGTAACTGACGTCTGCAACTTCTACGGGCTGATCAAGCTCCACCAGGCGGCCTTTTCCGGTGGTGTACAGCCGATTTTCGGTACGGACCTGCGCGTCATTGAGGCCGATGACCCGGATCGCGCCTACCCGCTGTGTCTGCTGGCCATGGACCTGGCCGGCTACAAGAACATCACCCGGTTGATTTCGCGTGCCTACACCGAGGGCCAGCACCTGGGCGTCCCCTATGTGCAGCGCGCCTGGCTCGAGGAGTGCGCCGAGGGGGTGATCGCCCTGTCCTGTGGCGCCGCCGGGGACGTGGGCCAGGCGCTGCTCACCGACAAGCACGACCTCGCGCTGGAGCGGGCGCGCTACTGGATGGCGCTGTACCCGGATCGCTTCTACCTCGAGTTGCACCGCACCGGTCGCGAGGGCGATGAAACCCACCTGCACGCCGCGGTGGCGTTGGCCGAGACCCTGCAATGCCCGGTCGTGGCGACCAACGACGTGCGATTCCTGGAAGCTGACGAGTTCGAAGCGCACGAGGCCAGGGTCTGTATCGGCGAGGGCCGCACGCTGGATGACCCGCGCCGCGCCCGCCTGT
>CAYGOX010000407.1:0-3044 GCA_964351485.1 uncultured Halioglobus sp. | reverse complement strand
GTGATTCGCCCGCGCGAAGTCGGCATCAACCTCACCTATCGCTTCGAGCAGTAACGCGAACGCGGTTCTCCAAAAAACCCGCATCGAAAGATGCGGGTTTTTTTGTGCCCGCAGTTTTACACTAGGCACCCATGAGCGACCCACACTCATCACTGGGCCAGCGCCACCAGCTGGCACAAGAGGCACTGCAGTCCGGCCGGCCGCGAGAGGCCCACCAGCACTGCCTCGAAATCCTGAAGCAGGATCCGACTTTCGCCGACGCCTGGTTTCTGTGCGCCGTCATTGCCGCGCAGAATGGCCAGGTACACAAATCGGTAGAGATACTCGAACGCGCCCTGGCGCTGGCACCGGACAACGCCGAGTATCACGCCGAGACCGGTCGGCAATACATTGCGCTGCACCACCCCGACCGCGCACTGGCACACGCGAACATCGCCTTCGAGCAACAGCCCACAGAAATCCCTGTACTCAACACGCTCGGCACAGTGTTTACGCAGGCCGGAGAGCACCCGCGCGCTCTGGCGTGCTATGAGCGGGCGGTGGCGCTACTGGAAGAGCGCGGGGCAACAGTTTCCCTGACATCACAGTGGCGCGCCCAGCTGTATTTCAACCTGGCCACGGCGCGCCAGTTCGCCGGGCAGTTCGATGATGCCGAGGCGGCCTATGAGCTGGCCATTGCGCTGGATGACACGCTGTTCAAGGCGATCTCGGGGCGCTCCAGCGTGCGCCGGCAGACCGCGCAATCGAACCATCTCGACGCACTGGAGGCGCTGCGCGACTCGGTGACATCGCCGCGCGACCAACTGCACCTCGGCAACGCGCTGGCCAAGGAGTATGAAGACCTGGAACAGTTCGACGCCGCCTTCGAGGCCCTGGCCTGGGGCAAGGAACGCCAGGCGCAGGCATCGGGTTATCGCTTCGCCGATGACCAGGCCCTGTTCGACACCTTGCACACGCTGTTTCCGGGCGCAGATGCTTCAGGCAAAGCCGGACACCCTTCCAGCGAACCGGTGTTCATCGTCGGTATGCCGCGCACGGGAACCACGTTGCTGGAACAGATTCTCGCCAGTCACTCACAGGTGTTCGCGGCCGGCGAGTTGCAGCATTTTCCGCTGCAGGTGAAACGCTTGACCGGCACACCGTCGCAGGACGTGCTGGACCTGGACACGCTACGCGCTTCGATCGAACTGGAACCACACGCGCTCGGTGAAGCCTACCTGCAGAGCACGCGCCCGCGCACCGGCCATACGCCGCACTTTATCGACAAGTTGCCGCTGAATTTCATGTACCTGGGCCTGATTGCCCGGGCGCTGCCGAACGCGCGGCTGATCTGCCTGCGCCGCGACCCCATGGACACCTGCCTGAGCAACTTTCGCCAGCTGTTCGCACTGGACTTCAAGCACTACCACTACAACTACGACCTGCTTACCTGCGGCCAGTACTTCGTGGAGTTCGACCGTTTGATGCGTCACTGGCAAACCATCATGCCGCAACGGGTGCACGAGGTTTCCTATGAGGCACTCGTGACAGACCCGGAATCCACGGCGCGCGAACTGCTGGCATTCTGCAACCTGGAGTGGGAAGCGGCGTGCCTGGATTTTCACCGCCGCGAAAGCGCGATTGCCACTCCCAGTGCTGTGCAGGTGCGGCAGGGGATTTACCGAAGTTCTGTCGCGCGCTGGAAGCGCTACGGATCACACCTGGACGCTCTGTACGCGCTGCTGCGCGACGCGGGCTTTTATCCCGAAGACTGACCGAGCGGCAACGCGCAATCGCGCAGGTACTGCCGCACGCGTGCCAGGTAGTTGGCCCGCAGGCTTTCGGACTCGTTCGCCAGCTGATGGCCCGCGCCGGTAATGCACTCGAACCGGCTGTCAGGAAACAGGCTGAGCAGTTTCAGCCAGTTGTAGCGCCAGTCGACGGTGCCATCCTGATCACCCTGCACCACCAGCACCGGCCCCACCCCGAGATCGCTGAAATCCAGACTGCCAAGCCAGTTCTCAAGGGCTGTAATCCAGCGCAGTGAGGTATAGCGGCTCTGCAGCGGCTCCTGTTGCAGAAACTTCAGGAATTCCTCGTCCGAGGTGTTCACATTGAACGTGCGCGTTACCGTATCCCTGAAAGGACGCACCACGCGATGCGCCGCCCTGATCCCGTGCCAGCCTACCGGGCGGATGAGCGGAGCCAACATCACGGTCGCAACGAATGGCCATGCGCGCTTGTGGCCGAGAATGCGCGCGTACTCGATCAGCGCGGCACACCCGGTGCTTTGCCCCATGGTCCACAGCGGCAGGTCGGGAAGTTCCACCGTCGACATAACGTCGTCGATGGAGCGCGCGTATTCGCCAAAGCTGTCGATGACCGCGGGCTCGCCCGTGGACAGCCCGTGACCGGGCAGGTCGAACATCAGGACATTACAATGGTGCGCCAGCGCCCACTGCACCAGCTTGCCGAAAATACCGGAATGATCAAAGTACCCGTGCAGGAGCAGGAGGTTGGCGGTTGCGCCTTCGCGCAGCCACAGGTGGGTGGCTAGCTGGTACTGGCCGGATGCAACGTGGCCGAGGTGATATTGAAGGTCGGGAAACTGCGCGGAGAAATCGAGCGAGTAATAATCGCGGTACGCATCGAGCAATACCGCGTCTGGCGCTCCGGCAAAGATCGCCGGCAGGCTGGCGCGCAGTGCCTCAAGCTGTTCGGGCGTCACGCGCGGTGTGGGGTCAGTTGACCTGCGGGTCCAGTTCCCCGGCCGCGTAGGCCGCCTGCATCTTGTCCAGCGACTTCACCTTGATCTTGTCGGCGTTGCCCGATGTACCGAAGGCCTCGTAGCGGTTGATGCAGATTTCCCTCATGCCCTTGACGGTTTCCGCCAGGTATTTGCGCGGGTCAAACTCGGAGGGGTTCTCGGCGAGGAAACGGCGAATGGCGCCGGTGGACGCCAGGCGAAGGTCGGTGTCGATGTTCACCTTGCGTACGCCGTACTTGATACCTTCCTGGATCTGCTCCACGGGCACACCGTAGGTTTCCGGAATTTCACCGCCAAA
>CAYGOX010000406.1:0-3056 GCA_964351485.1 uncultured Halioglobus sp. | reverse complement strand
GGCCTCGCATGCAATGGCGCGCTTTTCCTCCACCTGCTTTTCCAGGCTGGTGTAGAAGGCCGGACCTTTCAGGCTCGGTCGCAGCACGTTCACGGGCGCCTTCCGGCTCTGGGCGCCGCCGTGCACCTTGACCAGCATGCCCTGGTGGCTGAGTTTGGTGAGATCGCGACGCACGGTCGCAGGCGACGCATTCAACGCACTGACCAGCTCGGACACGGTGACGACCGACTGCTCATCCAGCAGGTCGAGGATGACGCTGTGGCGCTGGCTCTCAAGCATTGACGGGCTCCGGCTGGCAAAAAGACCGGCCCATAGTAATCACTATTGATTGCTTGCACAAACAATTTGATTGATTTTGATCACTTTCGATCTATACTGCGCCCACAGCCCGGTAACCCACTCACGCAGATACCCCCGCCCTATGCCCGAACATCTTGAGAATCGCTGGGACGACCAGTACGCCGCGCAACTGACCGACGCCGAACTGCTGCGCTACCGCTCCAACCTGCTCGGCGCCGACCTGCGCATCACCAACTACGGCGGCGGCAACACCTCGGCCAAGATCAACCAGTGCGATCCGCTCACCGGAAAGACAGTGCCGGTACTGTGGGTCAAGGGATCCGGCGGCGACCTGGGGTCGATGGGCCTGGACGGTTTTTCCACGCTCTACCTGGACAAACTGGAGCAGCTCAAGACGCTCTACCGCGGCCTCGACCACGAGGACGAGATGGTCGGCTACCTGCCGCACTGCACCTTTGATCTCAACCCGCGCGCCGCATCCATCGACACGCCGCTGCACGCGTTCATTCCCCACGCACACGTCGACCACATGCACCCCGATGCCGTGATTGCCATCGCCAGCACCGCCAACAGCCGCGAGCTGACCGAAACCGTATGGGGCGGCGAACTGGGCTGGCTGCCCTGGCAACGCCCGGGCTTCGACCTCGGCCTGCGCCTGCAGGAAGTGGCCACGAGCAACCCGGCGCTGCGCGGCGTGATCCTGGAAGGTCACGGGCTGTTCACCTGGGGGGATACCGCCAAGGCGTGTTACGAGAACACCCTGCGCACGATCAGCGAGGCCGCCGACTGGCTCGCGGCTAACACCAGCGGCGAGGCCTTTCGCGGCGCCCGCTACGCCGAACCGCTGCACCACGCCGAACGGCACTGTATCGCGGCAGACCTGATGCCGCGCCTGCGCGGCATGATCAGCGAACAGTCGCCCAAGCTGGGACACTTCAACGACTCGCCAGAAGTACTGACCTTTGTCGACAGCGTGGAACTCGAACCGCTCGCGGCGCTGGGCACTTCGTGCCCCGACCATTTCCTGCGTACCAAGATCCGTCCGCTTGTCGTCGACTTCGATCCCGACGCACCGGACCTCGAGGCGGAGCTGGCGCGCTGCATCGAGCAGTTGCCGCAGCAACTGGCGGCCTACCGGGACATGTACGCGCAGTACTACCAGCGCTGTCGCCACGACGACAGCCCCGCCATGCGCGACCCCAACCCGGTGGTCTACCTGGTGCCCGGTGTGGGAATGATCACCTTCGCCGGTGACAAGGCCACCGCCCGCATCGCCGGCGAGTTCTACGTCAACGCCATCAACGTCATGCGCGAGGCGAACGCCGTCAGCACCTACCAGGCCCTGCCCGAGCAGGAGGCCTTTGACATCGAGTACTGGCTGCTCGAGGAAGCCAAGCTGCAACGCATGCCCAAACCCCGCGCGCTGGCCGGGCAGGTGGCGTTCATCACCGGCGGCGCCGGCGGCATCGGCAAGGCGACCGCCCGGCGACTCGCCGCCGAGGGCGCCTGCATCATGCTCGCCGACATCGACGAGGCGTCGCTGGCGTCCGCGGTAGACGCGCTGCGCGAGGAGTTCGGCCGCGACCGCGTGGCGGGCGTGGCGTGCAATGTCACCGACGAGGCCGCGGTGCAGACCGCATTCTCGCAGACGGCTGTCGACTTCGGCGGGATCGACATCCTCGTCTCAAACGCCGGCATTGCCAGCGCCGCGCCGATTGAGGACACCAGCCTGGAGCTGTGGGACAAGAACATCAGCATTCTGGCCACGGGCTACTTCCTGGTCGGCCGCGAAGGATTCAGGCTGCTCAAGCAGCAGGGTACCGGCGGGTCCATTATTTTCATCGCTTCCAAGAATGGGCTGGTCGCCAGCGCCAACGCGTCGGCCTACTGCACCGCCAAGGCCGCTGAGCTGCAACTGGCCCGGGGCATCGCGCTGGAGGGCGCACCGCTGGGCATCCGCTGCAATTCGGTCAATCCCGACGCGGTGCTGCGCGGCTCGAAAATCTGGAGCGGCCAGTGGAAGCAAGAGCGCGCCGAGGCCTACGGCATGAACGAGGACGACCTGGAGGAACACTACCGCCAGCGTTCACTGCTCAAGCGCAACGTCTTCCCCGAGGACATCGCCGAGGCCGTCTACTTCTTCGCCGACGAAACGGCATCGGGCAAATCCACGGGTAATATACTCAACGTCGATGCGGGCCACGCGCCCTCCTTCACACGCTAGGACCTCGCCATGCAATCTCCCTTCACGACTGATTTCATCGCCACGCACAACGCCGGGCACACTATTGCGCTGGAAGCGGACTACGCAGAACTGGCCGAGCGCCTGGCGCGACGCGGCATCGATATCGAGGCCATCAGGCAGCGCGCCGCCGCCTTTGAGGTGGCCATCCCGAGCTGGGGAGTCGGCACCGGCGGCACCCGCTTCGCGCGTTTCCCCGGCGTTGCCGAGCCGCGCGATATCTTCGAAAAGCTCGAGGACTGCGCCGTGATTCACCAGCTCTCGCGCGTAACCCCGCGTGTCTCGCCACACTTTCCCTGGGATGCGCAGGACGACATGACAGCGGTAAAGCAGTGCGGCGACGCCCTCGGCCTGGGCTGGGACGCGGTCAACTCCAACACGTTCCAGGACCAGCCGGGACAGCCCCACAGCTACAAGTACGGCAGCCTGTCGCACACCGACGCGGCGGTGCGCGAACAGGCCATCGCGCACAACCTCGATTGCATCGAGCGCGGCAAGGTGCTCGGGAGCAAGG
>CAYGOX010000405.1:2301-3060 GCA_964351485.1 uncultured Halioglobus sp. | reverse complement strand
GACGGCTCACCGGCGGCCGAGGCCGGCCTGGAGAGCGGCGATGTGATCCTCAAGCTCGGCAAGTTGCCGGTGAAGGGCATGAGCCTGAGCGAGGCCATCGACATCATGCGCGGGCCCAAGGGCAGCGAGATCGTGCTGACCATCGGGCGCGAGGGCCGCAGCCAGCCCTTTGAAGTGACGCTGGTGCGCGACACCATCAAGGTCGCAAGCGTCAGGCAGCGCTGGCTGGAACCCGGCTACGGTTACATCCGCATCGCGCAGTTCCAGAACCGCACCGGCGCGGACGTCAAGAAAGCGCTGTCCACGCTCATGGAAGAACAGGAACTCAAGGGCCTGGTGCTGGATTTGCGTAACAACCCCGGCGGCATCCTGCGCGCGAGCGTGGACGTGGCCGAACTGTTTCTCGACGGCGGCAACGTGGTGTACACCGAGGGCCGCCTGAAAAACTCCCACCTGCGCTACGACGCCGACGCCGATGACGCGAGCAACGGGACACCGCTGATCATACTGATCAACAACGGTTCGGCGAGCGCTTCCGAAATTGTCGCCGGCGCGCTGCAGGACCACGGGCGCGCAGTGATCATGGGTACGCGCAGTTTCGGCAAGGGGTCGGTGCAAACCATTTTGCCGCTGTCGGACGAGCGCGCGGTCAAGCTCACCACCGCGCTGTACTTCACCCCCAAGGGGCGCTCGATCCAGGCCGAGGGCATCGTGCCGGATATCGAGACCAAGCTGCGCTGGCGGCGCGACGGCTCCTGG
>CAYGOX010000405.1:462-2290 GCA_964351485.1 uncultured Halioglobus sp. | reverse complement strand
AACAACGGCCGCCTGAAAGAGTCCGACCTGTCCAACCACCTGGGCAGCAAGCGGAAAAAATCCGACACACCCACACGCCAGCTCAGCAGCAAACTGCTGGGACAGGACAACCAGCTGTATGAAGCCCTGACGCTGCTCAAGGGCCTGAACATTCTCGGACTACGCGGAAAACCGGACATGGCAGAGAGCCAGGGTGAGACCTGACCGAACGACACCGCTTCGCTCCTGGCTGATCGGCTGCCTCGGTTTCGCGACCGCGACGGTTGGCGCCGTTGCATCGCCGGTGCAGACTGACGCTGTCGAACCAAGAGTGGTCTGCACCGATCCCGCCGCCACCGGCCCCGTCGAGGAACACGACCAGCTCGTGATCATCATCGACGACCTGGGCCACAACCGCACACGCGGCCGCGACGCCATCGACCTGCCGGGTAACATCACCTACGCGGTGATTCCCTTTACCCACTACGGCCGCGAACTGGCCGAACACGCGCACACTGCCGGCAAGGAAGTGATGCTGCACACACCCATGAGCACGGTGGATGGCGATCACATCGGCACCGGCGGCCTCACCGCCGACCTGTCGCGCACCGAGTTCAATACGCGCCTGAACAACGCGCTGGCCGACATCCCGCACGTGCAGGGCATCAACAATCACATGGGCAGCGATCTCACGCAGCGACGCATGCAGATGGGCTGGCTCATGCAGG
The DNA here is from genome assembly GCA_964351485.1 of uncultured Halioglobus sp. GTDB lineage: Bacteria > Pseudomonadota > Gammaproteobacteria > Pseudomonadales > Halieaceae > Marimicrobium. The sequence goes on along the minus strand of CAYGOX010000405.1, from coordinate 1,583 downwards.
AATTGCGCTGGCAGGAACTGTATTTTGTCGACTCGCGCACCAGCGGTCGCACCATCGCAGCGCGGATCGCCACCGAGTTCAGCGTTCCCAACCTGTCGCGCGAGGTGTTCCTGGACAATCACCTGGACGCCGACTATCTCGCCGCGCGCTTTGCCGAAGCAGTGAGGCACGCCCGCCGCACCGGCAGCGCCGTGCTGATCGGGCACCCGCATCGCGAAACTATCCGCTACCTGCGCGAGGTGATTCCGACACTGGCCGAACAGGGGATCGAACTGGTCACCGTGTCACAGGCGCTATCGTTGTCGGATAAGGAAGAAGAGGACAGTCTGGTGGCGGGGCTGGTCAGCTACACCACCGGCTGCCAGAGCTAGAGGTAGTTAGAGGCGCGCGTCGCTCAGCAGCGCATCTCAATACCGCGCGCCGCCATGTAGGCCTTGGCCTCGGGCACCGTGTACTCCCCGAAATGGAAAATACTCGCCGCGAGCACCGCGTCGGCGCCGCCCTTGAGCACGCCGTCGACCAGGTGATCGAGGTTGCCCACGCCGCCCGAAGCGATCACCGGGATCTCCACCGCGTCGGTGATCGCGCGGGTGACGCCCAGTTCGAAACCGTTTTTCGTGCCGTCGCGATCCATGCTGGTCAGCAGGATTTCACCGGCGCCCAGTTCCGCCATTTTTACCGCCCAGGCCACCGCGTCGATTCCGGTGGGCTTGCGTCCGCCGTGCGTGAAAATTTCCCAGCGCGGTTTGCCGTCGACGTCATCGACACGCTTGGCATCAATGGCAACGACAATGCACTGCGAACCGAAACGCTCGGCCGACTGGCGCACCAGATCCGGGTTGTGAATGGCGGCGGTGTTGATGCTGACCTTATCCGCGCCGGCGTTGAGCATGGTGCGGATATCCTCGATAGAGCGAATGCCGCCACCGACCGTCAGCGGAATAAACACGTGCTCGGCGATCTGTTCCACGGTATGTACCGTGGTGTCGCGGCCCTCATGGCTGGCGGTAATATCGAGAAAGCACAGCTCGTCCGCGCCTGCCGCATCATAGGCCTGCGCCTGCTCCACCGGATCGCCGGCGTCCTTCAGGTCGACGAAGTTGACGCCCTTGACCACGCGG
>CAYGOX010000405.1:0-452 GCA_964351485.1 uncultured Halioglobus sp. | reverse complement strand
GAAAGGTGATCTCGGCGGCGCCCTGCTCCTTGTAGCGCATGGCGATCTCGACCGGGTCGCCGGCATCGCGGATATCGACAAAGTTCACGCCCTTGACGACGCGACCATTCTCAACGTCCAGGCAGGGAATAATGCGCTTGGCCAGCCCCATCAGTCGGCCGCCTGCGCGTCGCACAAACGCTGTGCCTCGGCCACGTCCAGCGTGCCCTCGTAGATCGCGCGCCCGGTGATAGCGCCGCAGATACCGCGGTGGGCCACCGCACTCAGTGCGCGGATGTCGTCGAGATTGGTGATGCCGCCGGAGGCGATCACAGGAATGCTCGAGGCCTCGGCCATGGTGACCGTCGCCTCGACATTGACGCCCTGCATCATGCCGTCGCGGGCGATGTCGGTGTAGACAATGGCGGACACGCCGTCGGCGTCGAACCGGCGCGCCAGCTCCGTTGCCTGCA
>CAYGOX010000404.1:2008-3067 GCA_964351485.1 uncultured Halioglobus sp. | reverse complement strand
TGTCTGGAAACGTACCTTTTTTCCTCCTTCAAAAGCGAACAATACAATGCGAGACCATTAAAGACGGCGAGGAAATTGGGATAAGTGTCTGCTATCATCGTCTCCGATTATTGAGACGCACGGGCGCGCTTACACCATGGCCAGAGACAACGACGATTACTCGAGTAAGGATAAAGCGCTGTCCCATGGCGTTGATACCAAACCGTCTGTCAACAAACCGCGCCAGGAACCGACGTTCAGTCGTTATGATGAAGACGAGGATTACGAAGAGCCCGACCGCGATGCGGACTACACCTCGGGGTTTCACGCCGATGAACTCGAGGATGACGATTTTGAAGGCGACTACCGCGATGAGGATGAACCAGACCTTTTCGAGGATGACGACCAGCGCAACAGCTACGATGAGGCGTTGCCGGATGATGAGAGCGACCTCGACAACTGGCAGGACAAGGAAGCCTTGTTCGAGGAAGAGGAAGATCGAGGCCAAACCTGGCCGTTGAGCCTGATTGCGGTGGCAATTGTAGCGCTGGTGCTGCTGGTGGCGGGTGGCTATGGCGTGATGCAACAGCGCACCGCCACCGAGAACGAACTGCGAGAATTACGCGCAGCGCTGGCTACCTCCGCAGACCCCGGCGATGGTCGCGCCGACCGGGATGCACTGAAGGAACTGCAGCAGGCATTTGACGCATTGGAAACCGAAGCACAGGCACTGCGGTTGGAGAACAGAATCCTCAGCGATACCGTCGCCGGTCTGGAGGCGCAGCTGGGCGATGTGCAGACCATGCCCCCGGCAACCAGCGGCACAAGGCAAGCCGCACCCGACACCGTGCCGACACCGAAACCGGCCGCGCCCGCAGTCGCTGAACCGAAAGCGGCAGCGCCCGTTGTTTCCGCACCGGCACCGAGCAGTTCGACCGCAACCCAACCTGCGGTGACAGCGGCATCCGGTCCCTGGTTTGTGAATTTCGGTTCCTACGCCATGCCCAACGTGGCGGAATCCTGGGCCGCACGGCTGCAACCGGGCGTGGGCAAGGTCATCGTCATGCCAACAACCAGCGG
>CAYGOX010000404.1:0-1998 GCA_964351485.1 uncultured Halioglobus sp. | reverse complement strand
AGCGGTGACAGAACACTGTACCGACTCAGGATTATCGGCCTCGCGGACAAGGAGTCAGCGAGCCGGGTGGCGCGCAAACTGGAGGCAGATTTGGGTGTTTCCGACCTCTGGGTTGGCAAGGAATAATTGACCGGGGCTTCCTTTCCGACTTGGCAGGAGCCCGGTGTCCTGTTACTGTTTTCGCTCAAATAACACCAAACACATGAGGCAACTATGAACACTGTTATCAAGCTGGTCTGTTTCGGATTGGCCCTGTCATCGGCGGCGAGTTTTGCACAAGATTGCACGGCGCCCACCGCGCCCTCTCTGCCAGACGGCGCAACTGCTACCCTGGAAGAAATGCTGGCGGGACAAACAGCCGTCAAGGAATACCAGGCGGCCAACGCCGAATACCGGGCCTGCCTGGAGCCAAAAGTAACCGCCGCGCAAAATGCCGCAACGGGAGACTCCCCGGGGCCAGAGTTGGTTGAGGCGTTAAAAAAGCTGAACCCCAGCTAGGGTATACGCCGTCCGGACGCCCGGCGTTGCGGGCGGCATGCCACTGCCAACATCACTCGACGGTCACGGACTTGGCTAGATTGCGCGGCTTGTCGACATCAGTGCCTTTTTGCAGGGCGACATGGTAGGACAGCAGTTGCAGGGCCACTGTGTACACAATGGGTTTTAACACCTCAGGACAATGCGGCATCTGCAGCACTTTCACCCGGTCCTCCGTGGCGAAACCGGCTTCGCGGTCCGCAAACACAAACAGCTCCCCACCGCGCGAGCGCACTTCCTCCAGATTCGATTTCAGCTTTTCCAGCAACTCATCATTGGGCGCCACAGCGACCACCGGCATGTCATCGTCTACCAGTGCCAGCGGCCCGTGCTTGAGCTCTCCAGCCGGATACGCTTCAGCGTGGATATACGAGATCTCCTTGAGTTTGAGTGCCCCTTCCATCGCGATCGGATATTGAATACCGCGGCCGAGAAAAAGCGCATGCCGCTTCGGTATAAACGCCTCAGACAATTTTTGTATCGTGCCGTTGAGCTCCAGCGTCTGCCGCACATAATGTGGCAGGTCTTGCAGTGCTTTGATTATTTCAAGCTGCCGCGTCTCAGGCATATCGCGTCGCCGACCCAGTACCAGCGTCAACATCAACATCGCCACCAATTGCGTGGTAAACGCCTTGGTGGAGGCCACGCCAATTTCGGCGCCGGCACGCGTTAAAAATACCAGGTCACACTCCCGCACCAATGAGCTGTTGTCCACGTTGGCGACCACCAGGCTGCCGATAAATTCACCCTCGGTGGCATTGCGCAGTGCAGCCAGCGTATCGGCCGTTTCACCTGACTGTGAGATCGCGACCAGCAGGGTTCCCTCGTGTTGCACGCGCTTGCGATAGCGAAACTCTGACGCTACTTCGACTTCACAGCTGATTCCGGCAATTTCCTCCAACCAATAGCGCGCCACCATACCCGCGTGGTAGCTGGTGCCACAGGCGCCAATCTGTACATTCGTCACACGATCAAAGACAGCGGATGACCCTTCGCCAAAGCTGTCCTCGACTTGCTGAACGGTACTGGCACCCGCTAGCGTTGCCTCCAGTGCGACAGGTTGTTCGAAGATCTCTTTAATCATGTAGTGATCGAAATCACCCAGTTCGCTGGTTTCCAGTGCCTCCTGGATACGCTTGGTTGGCCGCTCAATTGACTCACCATCGATGGTGCATACCTGCACCCCGGCGGGCGTAATCTCTACCAGATCACCCTCTTCCAGATAGATAAAGCGATCCGTAACCTGACGTAAAGCCATCTGGTCTGACGCGAGAAAGTTTTCCCCAATTCCGACACCGACGACCAGCGGGCTTCCCTTGCGAGCGCCGACCACCGTACCGGGATAGTCAACATCGATAGCCGCCAACGCATACGCGCCCTCGAGCCTGGCGACGGTTTTTTGCATGGCCTGCATCAGCGAGGCTCCGGCCTGCAGGTGAAGATGCAGCCGGTGGGCGCTCA
>CAYGOX010000403.1:0-3076 GCA_964351485.1 uncultured Halioglobus sp. | reverse complement strand
TAGTAGCTCACCGCTGCAATATCCGCGTAGTTCCACAGTTGCGCCAGGGCTTCCCAGGCGTCCTCGGTTTCAGGCCGCATCTGGTTCATTGAATGCAGCGCCGTGGTAAAAAACACGGGCAGGTCCGGGTGGCGTGACTTCAGCGTGTTATAGGTCTCAATGTACAGCTCAACAAAATCCTGCCATTGGCTTCTGTCATTGAAAAACAGCTCGTTCGGCTCGACTGCGATCGCCAGGTAGTCCGGATCAAAATAACCAATCACCTTTTCCGCATAATTCAGATAGGCCTGTTTCACTGTAGGGTGATTGAAACGCAGGTCACGGAAACGCGCCGGGAGAGCCATGTGAGAGTCTTCACCGCGGTAATCCGCCAGCGTTGATCGACCTTCATCCAGCGGCGAAATGGACACGAGGACGCGGTGCTCACTGTCAACTTTGTCTCTTCGCTGCGCCCAGTCCCACATCAGGTGAGCGTGGTAGGGCTTATTCTGCAATGCCTCTGTCCAGGGCACGCCTTCCTCCAACTGGTGCGCAATAATATCCGAGTGCTCGTTGATGTAGCGGTATGTCGCCTCGGTCGCCTCTTCATTGAGGTCGTACAGCCAGGGGGTGAACCCCATATCGAAACCGCGAGTAGTTTCAGCCCTGGCCGACAAAGCCAAACAGCACAAGGCCAAGATCGTTAAGAGGCTTCGCACCCGGTCCCAAAGTGCATTGCCCTGTTTTACTAAAGCGTACTGACGCCTCCACTGAACGGTACAACTGTTCATATTCTCTCCTGTGGTACTACATGGTCGTTAGATTGGTCGGGGCATCGGGGCCCTCTAACGCTCAGTAGACCCCCGGGCAACGGGGGCAGGAAAGCACTAATTCCAGAGTTTTCTGAAACTGTGAAGTCAGTCCGCGACGAATTCCAAAGCTGTTAAACAGTTACGTTTTTACCGCACATTATTCGCCGATACTATATGGATTATTCCAGCTTGATCTCCTTGAAAGGGATCTCACTGACAACCGATGCGGGCTTGCTGTGCTGCTTGAAAATATGGCAGCCATCGCAGATGGTCGGCGCCGTGGCGCGACCGTCCTTGCGAAACAGCGATCTGGCCGATGTGTACTTGTCGTTGTTCCAGATATCTTCGAGCTTCTGCGTTTTGAAATCGCCAAAGTCGTTCTTGTCACCATAGACGATACAGCACGGCGCCGTGCCCCCGTCGGGGTTGGTCGTCATGGAGCGGTAGAGGTAGAAGCAGGAAGTCGGAACATCGCCCTTGAAGGCCTCTACCCTCCCCTCATCATCTTTCACGAACCAGTCGTCCTTGAGCTTCTCGGGCTCCTTGGCCGCGAACGGTATCCCCGGCGGTATCACGCGAAACCGGTCGACCCCCATCTCTTCGGCGAGCGCCCGGGCTGCTTCCAACTCGTGGGCGTTATGCTCGAAAACAATGAACTGCCACTCGATGAAGGGGGTCTTGCTCCCCAGTTCCTTCCGACGGCGTATAAGTTTCTCAACGTTACCGAGAACTTTGTCGACATTCCCCCGTACGCGGTATTTTACGTAGGTATCCTGCGTAATGCCGTCGATAGACAGGATGAGATACTCCAGACCGCTGGTGATGATCTTGTCGATCTTCTCATCCGACGCGCGGTTGAAGTTGGTACTCATGTTGGTCGCTATGTTCTTGCTGTTCACGTACTCGATCATGTCAAAAATACGCGGATGAAGCAGCGACTCTCCCCAGTTGTGCAGATTCACCTCGTAGGCGTAGGGGGCAACTTCATCAATGGTCCGGGTAAAGGTCTCCCACTCCATGCGCTGCTGCTTGCGATCCAGGTCTCCGGTACCGGTGGGACACAGAGGGCAACGCAGGTTACACACGTTCAGGGGATCGACGATGATGATGTACGGGTGGCCACGCACATTGGTGCGGCGAAGACGATACTCCATCTCAACAAGCGCGAGGTTAAACAGTTTGCGCGGCGTGGAATGTTTGATCACCGACAGGGCGTGGCGCCCCATTCGCGTCAGCTGCGGCAATTTCTGACGCAGCTTCGACAGGGACGTCATAGGCGGTTTTCGAACATCCACACTGGTGGCGCGTTCAGCACTCATGGGTTTTACCTCACATGCCCTTCAAGACGTCGCCGATCGCGGAGGCGAAGGCGTGTCGGGGGCTGAATTCAATGATTCTCCGTGCTTTGCTGTTATCCGCAATCGAGTTGCGCAGCTCGCCAGCAACAGCATCGGCGTACTTCGGCGGCTGATCGAAGGACAGGGATTCTGCGATCGCCCGATAGACCTCGTTTACCGACAGCCCGGTACCGGAACCGATATTAAAGGTTTCCCCGTCAGTAAAGTGAAACAGCGCATCGATGAAGCCCTGCGCAACATCCTCGACGTGAACGAAATCCCTGCGCTGCTCCCCGTCACCGAAAATGGTCGGCACCTTTCCTTCGCGCATGGCATTGGCAAAGATCGTGACGACACCCACGTAAGGCGAGAGGGTCTGGCCGGTTCCATAGGTGTTAAACAAGCGCAGCGTCGCGGAGTCGATCCCGCTTTCCCCACACATTTGGCGTACCAGCATCTCAGCTGCCAGCTTCGAGACGCCATAGGGTGACACCGGCTGTACAGGATAAGTCTCGGCGACCGGGTCGGGCGCGATGGAGTCTGCATAGACAGCCATCGAGGAAGCGAGCAGAAACTTTTTCACAGCAGCGCCACTGGACGTTGCCGCGCGCAAAAGGTTTGCCGTGCCAACAACGTTGGCCGTGGTGTCCTCGACAACAAAGTCGAATGACGAGCGAATCGCCACGCGGGCAGCCATATGAACAACAGCATCGCAGGCTGCCACCTCATCGGCAATCTGCGGATCCACGATATCGGCCTCTATCAACACAGCCGGAGCGGGCACGTTCTCCCGCTTACCCACGCTGAGGTTGTCGATAACGACAACTTCGATATCCCGCTCAAGCAGATTACGCACCACACGCGAGCCAATAAAGCCCGCCCCGCCGGTCACGCAAACCCTGTTCAGTTCCTTGATCAAAGCGCTATACACCTTCTGCCTGTTCCTGG
>CAYGOX010000402.1:2007-3084 GCA_964351485.1 uncultured Halioglobus sp. | reverse complement strand
GATGAGCAGTATGTCATCGCCAGGGGTGATACACTGTCGGGTATCGCCCATCGCTTCAATGTGCCGCTGTCAGACCTCAAGAGCCACAACCGCATTTCCGGCTCCAAGATCATGATCGGGCAGAAGCTGACGATTCCGAGAAGCTGACCACGCGCAGTCGCGCCAACCGACGCCCCACATGCCCCAGATACATTTGCTGAATTCCAGGCTGGCCAACCAGATTGCCGCAGGCGAGGTGGTTGAGCGCCCGGCGTCGGTGGTCAAGGAAATCCTGGAGAACGCGCTCGATGCCGGCGCCACGCGGGTTGAGGTGGACGTGGAGAGTGGCGGGACCAAGCTGATCCGCGTACGTGACGATGGCAGCGGAATGGCGGCAGACGACCTGCCGCTCGCGCTGGCGCGTCACGCGACCAGCAAGATTGCTTCGCTGGAGGATCTGGAACGGGTCGCCAGCCTGGGGTTTCGCGGCGAGGCGCTCGCCAGTATCGGTTCGGTGTCGCGCCTGACGCTGACCAGCAACAACCAGGCCGGCGGCAGTGCCGGCAACGCGGCCGTGTGTGAAGGCCGCGATATGGACGTGCAGGTGAAGCCTGCGGCGCATCCCCGCGGCACCACCGTGGAGGTGCGCGACCTCTTTTTTAACACGCCGGCGCGACGCAAGTTCCTGCGTACCGAAAAAACCGAATTCAATCACCTTGAAGAAGTCCTCAAGCGGCTGGCGCTGTCGCGTTTTGACGTGGCGTTTTCCCTGCGGCATAACGGCCGCGCGGTGCACACGCTGCCGGCGGCGTCGACCGAGCCTGAACAGCGCCGCCGCGTGGCGTCGGTCTGCGGTCCGGCCTTCATGGAGCAGGCCCTGCAGATCGATGTCGACGTCGCACCCTTCCGCCTGTGGGGCTGGGTGGGGCTGCCGACGTTTTCGCGCAGCCAGGCCGACCTGCAGTACTTTTTCGTCAACGGGCGGGTCATACGCGACCGCCTGATCGCCCACGCGGTCAAGCAGGCCTATCGCGACGTGTTGTATCACGGCCGTCACCCGGCGTTTGTCCTGTACCTGGAACTCGATCCGGCACAGGT
>CAYGOX010000402.1:270-1997 GCA_964351485.1 uncultured Halioglobus sp. | reverse complement strand
GCGCTTCCGCGATGGTCGCTCGGTTCACAACTTCATCTTTTCCAGCCTGCACCGGGCGCTGGCCGAGGTACGTCCCGGCGATGCGCAGAGCGCGCAGGCAGCCGAGCAGCAATTCCCGGGGCTGGATGGCGGCGCCCGGGTCGATACGGCCACAGGCGAGGTGATCAGCCAGGGTGCGCTCGCATGGGGTGCGCCGGGCAGCGGATCGAACTCTGCGCCGGCGTCGGGTGCCCCCGGTGCGCCCTACGCCTCAGCTGTCGCGCCCGGACAGGTGACGGAACAGATGCAGGGCTATGCCCGGCTCCACCCGCTGCCGGAACCCGAGTCTCCCGAAGCCGTGCCGCCGCTCGGTTACGCGCTGGCCCAGCTCAAGGGCATCTATATTCTGGCGGAGAATGCTGAGGGCATGGTGCTGGTGGACATGCACGCCGCCCACGAGCGCATCACCTACGAGCGCCTGAAGCAGGCGCGGGCCGGGCAGGGCATTGCGAGCCAGCCCCTGCTGGTTCCCCAGTCCGTTGCCGTCAGCGCACGGGAAGTGCAGGTGGCCCAGGATCACGAGGCGCTGTTCGCGCAGTTGGGCCTGGTGGTCCAGGCCGGCGGCGAGGAGAGCCTGGTGATTCGGCAGATTCCGGTCGCGCTGCGCGACTCCGATGTCGAACTGCTGTTGCGCGACGTGCTGGCAGACCTGATTGAGTACGGGACCTCCGAGCGTATTGAGGCGCACATGGACGAGATACTTTCCACCATGGCCTGCCATGGAGCGGTCCGGGCCAACCGTCGCCTGACGGTGCCGGAGATGAATGCCCTGCTGCGCGACATGGAGGAGACCGAGCGCTCCGGCCAGTGCAACCACGGGCGCCCGACCTGGACTGCGATGAGCCTGGAGCAGCTCGACAAGCTCTTTCTGCGAGGCCGCTAGGCCCGGTCATGGCTTCATCGTCTGTAGCGAAACCCCGGGTCATCTGCCTGATGGGCCCCACCGCTTCGGGTAAAACCGACCTCGCTATCGAGATCGCAAAGGTGCGGGATTGCGAGCTGATCAGTGTGGACTCGGCGCTGGTCTATCGCGGCCTGGACATCGGCAGCGCGAAACCGGATTACCCCCACCATCTGGTCGATGTTCGTGATCCCGCGCAGCCGTACTCGGCGGCCGATTTTGTCACCGACGCCGAGGCCGCGGTGCAGGCTATCCTGGCCCGGGGCAGGACACCGCTGCTGGTCGGCGGAACAATGTTGTACTTCAAGGCCTTTCTCGAGGGCCTGGCGCAGATGCCGGCGGCCGACCCCGCCGTGCGCGCCGCCATTGAAGCCGAGGCCGCCACCTCGGGCTGGCCGGCACTCCACGCCGAACTGGCCCGCGTGGACCCGGCCAGTGCGGCGCGAATCCATCCCAATCACTCGCAGCGCCTGAGCCGTGCGCTGGAAGTCTACCGGGTGTCCGGCACCCCCCTGTCGCACTGGCAGGCCGCCGGGGACGGTCCCGGCGCCCTGGCGCGCTACGATGTCCGTCAGATGGCGTTGAGTCCGGCCCGGCGCGAGGTCCTCCACCAGCGCATCGAAACGCGCTTTATCCATATGCTGGAAGCGGGCTTTCTGGAGGAGGTGGCGCGCTTGCGTGCGCGGCCAGACCTGGACGAGACGCTGCCGGCGGTGCGGGCCGTGGGGTACCGACAGCTCTGGCAGCACCTGGCAGGGGAATATGATCTGGAGGAGGCGACCCGGCG
>CAYGOX010000402.1:0-260 GCA_964351485.1 uncultured Halioglobus sp. | reverse complement strand
TTGGCCAAACGCCAGTTGACCTGGCTGCGCAAGTGGCCGGACCTCACCTGGCTGCTGACCGATGACTCGGGTGCGCGGCTGGCTCCCGATGAGGAGGGTCAAAAGCGGTCGGAGTCCGCAGAATCGCCATTATTGATGGCGCTGAGGTTACTAGACCAGCCCCGAGTGTAGTAAGGTAGCGGGTGCGCTGTGTATCAGCGAGCTGTAAGCCAAGACCCGTGATCCAGTGTCGAGGGGAGCAACGTACAACCCTCTGATCG
>CAYGOX010000401.1:0-3090 GCA_964351485.1 uncultured Halioglobus sp. | reverse complement strand
GCAGGAGGCCGGCAAAATCCTGGTCGATTTCGCCACGCCGGGCTGGATGAGCCTGACCGAGGACCTGCGCAGCGATTCTTCCTCAAAGTGGACCAAGCGCTGGTTCGATATCTGCGCAAGTTTCATTCTGCTGATGGGCACCTGGCCCATCATGCTGATCACGGCGGTTGCCATATGGCTGGAAGACGGCTTCAGGGCGCCGGTGTTCTTCAGCCAGGAACGTGTCGGCCTCAACGGCAAGGCATTTCGCGTCCTGAAATTCCGCAGCATGAGCGTCGACGCCGAGGGCGACGGCAAGGCACGCTGGGCTTCGAAGAACGATTCTCGCGTAACGCGCGTGGGCAGTTTCATCCGGCGGACGCGCATTGACGAACTGCCCCAGATATTCAATGTCCTGTCGGGTGACATGGCGTTCATCGGGCCACGTCCTGAGCGCCCGGAGTTCGTCAAACAACTCGCGAAAAAGATTCCGTACTACAACTCCCGGCACTCTGTGAAACCCGGCATCACCGGCTGGGCACAGCTTTGCTACCCCTATGGCGCCTCAGAAGAAGACGCGCGTCAAAAACTCCAGTACGACCTGTACTACGTGAAGAACCAGAGCCTTTTCCTGGACTTCATGGTGACCTTCAGCACTGTGGAAGTGGTCCTTTTCGGGAAGGGCGCGCGCTGACCCAAATGTGTCAGGAAATTATACACTCGCGAGTTGTTGGGCCTCGTGGGCAGCGCTAACATACCCTGAAACAGCTTAATTATAATATGCGCTAACGATTCCGGCGCGGTTTTTGCATAGCACTTGCAAACCCCCCGCACACGGCTAGTTTTGGGACTGTGAATGTAATGGATGCGCTGCTGATCACCCTGGGTATTCTGGGTTTTGGTGCGATACTCATCTCCGCTTACGTTTTCACCGTAGCAGCCCGCACGTACGTCTCTGAAGAAGACAGGAAATACGGCCGACAGCGCGGCGCTGCTCCCTACCACATGGTCACACGCAGCCCGGTCGACCGCCGCAGCGGTCAGCCAGTCACTTTCCCCCTCACGGTTAACGGTCTTCTCATCACGCACGATCGGCGCGTTCTGCCCGATCGGCGGCAATCGGCGTAACCCGACTTCCAGCCTCCCCCACCGCCTTAGGCCGTGCGCCATTTTCACCGGCATTTTGTCCAATTGCGCCCCTTGGCGTGGTCATGCTAGTTTTTCGATCGGGGACAGAGCCGCAGCGGAACTCATCACACGAAGTGCCCGCGCAGGCTCCCGCATAATACGCAGGCCAGCACTGCAGACGACCCGTACACAGACACAGAATCTGTCCACGGGCATCGGGGTGACAACAGCATGTCATTGAATCAGCGCCCGCAGGGGCCAGCCGTGGCCTGCACGGTTTACAGGCTATTATGACCATCGCGGGCAAAATCAACGCCATGGTGGCCGTCACCGCACTGCTCGCTGCCGCCCTGTTTTTTACCGCCTCAGTATCGCGGGAATACACGCGCCTGCACAGTGACCTTGTGCGCGACGTCACCCAACTGGTCGAGAGTGACCCACTGCTGCAACTGGCGATCTACAATCGGGATGCCCAGGCGCTGGGATCCACCCTGGGTCGCCTCCTGGCGATCTCGCCCGCCATTCGCTATGCCGCAGTGCGCGGGCCGATCGGCAACGATTTCAGCCAGGTGAAACATCGAGAGATAGCCAACCCCGAGCTGCTTCCCCTGCACAAGTTGCGATCCGGCATATCTGTCGCGGACAGAGGTATTTCCCCCTGGCGTGACACCGCGCTGCCGGACCGTTACAGCGCGCTGGCCGGCGTGGGGCTGAGCGACGCCGTCCAGGATGTCACAGTACCGGTCTTTTCCAGCCTCAACCCCGCCATCCCGGGCCTTACGCGCCGCACTTTTGCCGATGCCGTAATGCGAACCGGTGAGGCGACAAGTGTTCACGTCATGGGGTATATCCAGGCCGGCGTCAGCCGGACCCTGCTGTGGCAAACCCTTTGGCCTTCTATCGCGCAAACGGCGCTGTACGCACTGGGATTCATTGTGGCCAGCGTATTGATAAGCCGCTATGCCACACGCCGTATTACGGCACCGTTCAAAACACTGGTGCAGATCGCGGACGACATCGCCGCCGGCCGCACCGTCGAAACCCGGGGACTGGACACCACCGGGGAGTTCAAGGACATCGTCACGCTGCTCAATACGATCATCGGTGGCCTCAACACCTACAAGACCAAGATGGATGTCGACCATCAGCTGCTCAGCATGAAAGTCGAGGAGCGCACCTCCCAGCTGTCGCGGCGTAACGAGGAACTCAACCGCGCAGTGATGGAGATCACCCAGACCAAGGATCGACTGCGCAAGCTGGCTTACTATGACAGCCTCACCGCCCTGCCCAACCGCAGGCTGTTCACCGAGCAACTGGACCTGCTGTTGCGCATGGCACGGCGCAACAAGCAAACAATGGCACTGTTGTTCCTCGACCTCGACAACTTCAAGCGGATCAATGATTCACTGGGTCACAGCGCGGGCGACCTGTTGCTGCGTGAGGTCGCCAAACGCCTCGCTCGCTGTGTGCGCGACAGCGACCTGGTGGCTCACTCCGCGCAGAGCGCATCGGAAATCGATGTCTCGCGCCTCGGCGGCGATGAATTCACCGTTGTCCTGAACGACCTAGACAGCAAGGCCTCGGCGGCAATTGTCGCCGATCGCGTCATCCAGTCACTGATCGAACCCATGACCATCGAGGGCCACGAAATTGTCGTGACACCCAGTGTCGGGATCGCGCTGGCCCCGGACGACGCTGAAAACGTCGAGGATCTGCTCAAGGCAGCCGATACGGCGATGTACAGTGCCAAGAGCGCCGGGAAAAACAGTTACATGTTCTATGCCAGCGACATGGTCGAGTCAGGCGTTGAACGGCTGACCCTCGAAAATGAGCTGCGCAAGGCCATCGAGCGTGACGAACTGGTGCTCTACTACCAGCCACAGGTCGATACCGCCACCGGCGACATCGTGGGCGCAGAGGCACTGATGCGCTGGGAACATCCCGAGCGCGGCCTGGTACCACCCTTCAAATTCATACCGCTGG
>CAYGOX010000400.1:1754-3101 GCA_964351485.1 uncultured Halioglobus sp. | reverse complement strand
AGGCGGCGCAGTTGCAGCGGCGCGTGCACGGCCATCCGGGCTTTGCCGATCTGGTTCGCCTGGGCGGCGTCGTGGAGCTGCGCTCCAACTGGGCGCTCTATGTAGAGGAGTTTTGTGCGGCCATGGCGCTGGCCGGGCACTCGGGTACGGTGTCGGAACTGGCGGAGCCGGACGAGTGCACCACGCTGTTTGAACGCAAGTACCACCGCAGTGGTCACAGCCTGTGGGTGTATCGCAGCGCGTGAGCCGCGCGGGGCGCGCCGTGACGCTCCCGGCCAAATAGGCTAAAGTTGTGCGCCATCGAATTGGGAGACCACCATGTCACCTACAGCAGCCGATCCCGTCTGGGAGCGAATTCGTGAAGAGGCTACGCAGCACGCGGGCGATGAACCCATCCTCGCCAGCTTCCTGCACTCCACTATTCTCAATCACCGCGTACTTGAGCGCGCGCTGAGTTTTCACCTGGCGAGCCAGCTCGACAGCCGCACCGCGTCGGCCCTGTTGCTGCGCGACGTGATGCGCGACGCACTGGAGGGCGACGCCTCCATTCGCGCGGCGGTGCGCGCCGACCTGCAGGCGGTAATCGACCGCGATTCGGCCTGCCACGAAATGTATATCCCCTTCCTGTACTTCAAGGGCTTCCACGCGCTGCAAACACACCGCATCGCGCACTGGCTGTGGAACAAGGGCCGCGAGTCGCTGGCGCTGTTTTTCCAGAATCGGGTATCCACCACCTTCGGTGTGGACATTCACCCGGCCGCGCGCATGGGCCACGGCATCCTGCTCGACCACGCCACCGGCCTGGTGATCGGTGAAACGGCGGTGGTGGGCAACAACGTGTCCATTTTGCAGTCGGTAACGCTGGGCGGTACGGGCAAGGAAGACGGCGACCGCCACCCGAAAATCGGCAACGGCGTGTTGATCAGCGCCGGGGCGAAAATCCTCGGCAATATCCGCGTGGGCGACGGCGCCAAGGTGGGTGCGGGCAGCGTGGTGCTGGACGATGTGCCGCCGCATACCACGGTGGCCGGTGTGCCGGCGAAGATCGTCGGCCGGCCGTCAAGCGACCAGCCGGCGCTGGATATGGATCACGATTTCTGCTGCGACGAGGCGACCGCCGAGCACGCCAACGCGGAGCGCTGACTCAGTCGACGTCGTGGTACTGGAGTGAGAGTTCCTGTACCGCGTCGACAAACGCGGTGACGTGGTCGGGGTTCACGCCGGGCGTAATGCCGTGGCCTAAGTTGAACACGTGACCGCTGCCGTGGCCGTACGCGGCGAGGATGGTTTCCACTTCGGTGCGGATGCGCTCGGGTGAGGCAAACAGCATGCTTGGATCCATGTTGC
>CAYGOX010000400.1:0-1744 GCA_964351485.1 uncultured Halioglobus sp. | reverse complement strand
CCTGCAGCGCGACCTTGTCACCCACCTGCTGACGGGCCACGCCGATGTCTGTGGTCCAGTCCAGTCCCACCGCCTGCGCACCGCAGTCTGCAATAGCCGGCAGCCACTGACCGCCACCCTTGGTGAACACGATCACCGGCACGCGGCGCCCGTCGGCCTCGGCGGGCAGGCGCGAGATAACGCGCTGCATGTACTTGAGCGAGAACTCCTTGTAACCGGCTGCGCTGAGGTTGCCGCCCCAGGTGTCAAAAATCTGCAGCGCCTGCGCGCCGGCTTCCACCTGCGCCACCAGGTAGTCGGCAACCGCATCGGCCAGCCGCGATAAAAGCTGGTGCATCAGTTCGGGCGTGTCGTAGGCCATGGCCTTCACGCGGGCGAAATCTTTCGAGGCGCCGCCCTCCACCATGTAGGTGGCCAGTGTCCAGGGGCTGCCGGTGAAACCGATCAGCGGCACCGAACCGCCCAGTGCACCGCGGATGGTGCGCACGGCGTTCATCACGTAACCCAGGTCGTCGTCGGCCTTGATGTCGTTGAGGCCGGCGAGGTCTTTTTCGTTGCGCACGGTCTTGCGGAATTTCGGGCCCTCGCCCTCCTCGAAGTACAAGCCAAGGCCCAGCGCGTCGGGGATGGTGAGAATGTCCGAGAACAGGATGGCCGCGTCCATGGGGTAGCGCCGCAGCGGCTGCAGCGTTACCTCACACGCCAGTTCGGCGTTCTTGCACAGGTCGAGGAAAGAGCCGGCCTGCTCGCGCGTGGCGCGGTACTCGGGCAGGTAGCGCCCGGCCTGGCGCATCATCCAGATGGGCGTGCGGTCTACGGGCTGGCGCAGCAGCGCGCGCAGGAAACGATCGTTTTTCAGTTCAGTCATAGTGCTCTAGACGTCGAGGTAATCGAGGATGCCCTCGGCGGCCTGCCGGCCTTCCCAGATGGCAGTCACCACCAGGTCGGAACCGCGCACCATGTCACCACCGGCGAAAATCTTGGGGTTGGTGGTCTGGAACGGATACTCCTGCATCTCCGGGGCGACCACGCCATTCCAGTCGTTCAGTTCCACTCCGATGTCGCTGAACCAGTCGGCGGGGCTGGGCTGGAAACCAAAGGCGATAATGATCGCGTCGGCCTCGAGCACTTCCTCACTGCCGGGCACCGGCTGGGGGCGGCGGCGGCCGTCTTCTCCCGGCGGGCCAAGTTTGGTGCGGACGGTTTTCACGCCACAGGCCTGGCCGAAGTACTCCACGATCTCGGTCGGCTGAACGTTGTAGCGGAACTCCACGCCTTCCTGTGTGGCGTTTTTCACCTCGCGGCGTGAGCCGGGCATATTCTTTGCGTCGCGGCGATAGGCGCAGATCACATGCTGGGCCTGCTGGCGCACCGCGGTGCGTACGCAGTCCATCGCGGTATCCCCCCCGCCCAGCACCATTACATGCTCGCCCTGCAGGTTGACATGCGGGTAGCCCGCCATCTCCAGGCCATACATATGTGCGGTCTGCCCGATCAGGTAAGGCAGCGCCGGAACGATGCCACCCGCCTCCATTCCCGGTAGCTGGGCTTCCACCGGAGTATAGGTGCCGGTGCCAAAAAACAGCGCATCATGCATATTGAGCAGATCATCCGCCTGGATATCGCGGCCGATTTCACAGTTCATGCGGAATTTCACACCCATCTCTTCGAATACCTGGCGACGCAGGCGCATCACTTTGAGTTCCAGCTTGCTGAGTTTGGGTGTCGTCATAACGCTTTCCTA
>CAYGOX010000399.1:0-3148 GCA_964351485.1 uncultured Halioglobus sp. | reverse complement strand
ATCGCCACCGGGTGAAGATTCACCGCCTCGGAAAACAACAGTGGTACCAGTACGTTGCCGTCCAGCACCTGGATGACGATATAGACCGCAAACATCCAGTAAAATTCCGGCGTCAGGCCCCACTGGAAAAACCCGACAATCACCACCGGCAGCGTCACCAACGCGGCTCCGATGTAGGGAACAATCACCGACAGCCCCACCAGCAGCGCGAGCAACGCCGCGTAGTTGAGATCCAGCCAGGTAAACGCGGCATAGCTCACCGAGCCGACGATCAGCATCTCCAGCACCTTGCCGCGGGCGTAATTGGCGAACTGCTGGTTCATCTCCGCCCATATCCGGTTCAACAGCGGGCGCTCGGTGGGCAGGAAGCTGCCCAGCCACGCCATGATCTGCGCGCGGTCCTTCAGGAAGAAAAACACCAGCACGGGGATGAGGATGACGTAGACCAGGACCGTCAGCACGCCTGGAATCGACGCGAAGGAACGGGTGACAACCGTCTGTCCGAAGCTGGCCAGCTCCACCTGAGCCATATCCATCAGGTCGCGCAGTTGACCCTTGGTGAGAATTTCGGGGTACCGCTCGGGCAATACGCCCAGGAACTGCCGCCCCTGCTCCAGCATTCGCGGCGCCTCGGCGATCAGGCTGGTGACCTGGCGGGAAACCAGCGGCAGGAGCCCGAGAATGACGCCGAAAAAGATACTGGCAAACACCAGGTAGGAAACCGCAACACCGACCCAGGCGGGCAAGCCCCACTCCTGGATACGCGCGGAGAGGCCCTGCACGAGATACGCCAGCACAATGGCCGCGAGGAACGGCGTGAGGATATCGCCGATGGTAACCAGCAGGACGACTGACAGCGTCAGCAGGACCAGCAGCAGGACCGATTCTTCCTCAAACAGGTAACGCCGGTACCACTTGTTGAAAATTTCCAGCATGTCGAATCCAGTCTCAGCAGATCAGCATTGCACGGCCGGTTTCCAGGACGATACCCGACCAAAGCTGCGTCATTCTGACGAGTTTCGGGTCGGAACGAAAGGCTTTCACCGCCTTTGTGCCCCCGCGGCGCCGCGTTACTGCTTTTGAATCAGGAAGGTATACACACCGGCCTCCTCCGAGGAGGAGAGCAGCTTGTGGCCCGTCTGGTCGGTAAACACCTGGAAGTCTCTTTGCGATGCACTGTCGGTCGCCCGCAGGGTGAGCGTCTGGCCCGCTGTCATGCCGTTCAGGGCCCGCTTGGCCAGCAGCAGGGGCATGGGACAATCCAGCCCCGTGGCGTCGACCTCGATACTCGGTGTTGTCATGGTGCTCCCGTCCCCAGCCAGAGGCTGAACTTTACTGCATTGCGCTGTCCAAACCCACCGCGCAGCATGTCCCCCGCGCGGGAGCATGCAGTACAATGCCTCAACATCACATTCACCAGGAACGGACTTCACGCGTGCTGCATACTTTGTCAAAGCCCCATTGGCCCGCCCGGATCAGCCGGGTACTGGGCGTTGTCGCACTTGCGGCTGCGGCAATGTGGAGCCTGGCAACCCACGCCACCGAAGACCTGAAACTGCCCAACCTGGGCGAGTCGTCCACGAGCCTGTTTTCCTCAGAGTACGAATACCAGCTTGGCCGCGCCTGGCTCAGCGTGTTTCGGCGCCAGGCCCCAACCGTGGATGATCCGCTGCTGTTCGACTATCTGGAAAACCTCATCTTCAATCTCGTCACCCACAGCCAGCTTGAAGATCGTCGGATAGAACTGGTCGTTGTCGACAATCCGACCATCAACGCGTTTGCCGTCCCCGGCGGGGTGATCGGCGTACACAACGGCTTGCTGCTGTGGGCGCAGTCGGAGGACGAACTGGCCACGGTACTGGCGCACGAAATCGCGCACCTTTCCCAGCGCCACTTCTCCCGCGGCGTGGAATTCCAGAAACGCCAGCAGCCGTTGACGCTGGCTGCCATGCTGGCCAGCTTCGCCATCCTGGCCGCCGGCGGGGGCGAGGCCGGGATCGCCGCGCTCTCGGCCACCCAGGCGGCCGCCCAGGATTCAGCCCTGCGCTACAGTCGCGGCAACGAACAGGAAGCGGACAGAATCGGGATGCAGACCATTCTCGACGCCGGCTACAGCCCCCACGCCGCGCCAGCGATGTTCGAACGCATGCTGCAGGCCTCCCGCTATTCCAGTGGCAGCAGCGTACCCGAGTTCCTGCGCTCGCACCCGCTATCTGAAAATCGCGTGGCGGACACCCGCAACCGCGCGAGACAGTACCCGCGTACACCGATCGAGCCCAACCTGGGCTATGAATTAATGCGCGCCCGTGTTGCCGTGTCGCTGGCCAGCACGCCCGCAGAAGCTGTACTCCAGTTCAAGGGCGAGTTGGAGGGAACACCGCGCTCAGTTGAAGCCGCCACCTACGGGCTGGTATTGGCTCTCACGGAAGCGGGACGCCCGCAGGACGCCCGCGAGGCACTCGCCCCGCTGAGAGAGGCCGACGCCGACCGGCTCGAATACGTCCTGGCCGACGCGCAGATCGACAGCGCAAGTGGCCGAGCGGATCTCGCGGCCGCCAGGCTGGCAACCCAGTTGAAACTCAGTCCGCAGAATCACCCGCTGACCATGGCCTACGCCAATGCGCTCATGCAGAGCCGCCAGCCCCACATCGCGGAGGAAGTGTTGATCGCGCAGAGCGCCGTGCGCCCCAACGACCCGGGCCTGTGGTACCTGCTGGCCGAAGTTCAGGGACTGTCGGGGAATATCGCGGGGCTGCACCAGTCGCGGGCGGAGTACTTTATCCTGATGGGCGCCCTGGACAGTGCGGAAAAGCAGTTGCAGTACGCCCAGACCCTGGCGCGCGCCGACTTCCAGGGAAGTGCGAAAATCCAGCAACGCCTGCGCGATGTCGCCGAACTGCGCCAGCGGCTGGAGAAACTCTAGCGCATCGGTTTGCCGTGAACTGGCTAGGCGTTACCCTTGGCGCTGACGCCGATTTCGCGGGCAAAATCCAGCATCCTGCGCAGCGGCACCATCGCGCGCTCGCCCAGCACCGGGTCCACGAGAATCTCGTTGTCGTCGCGATCAAATACACCGGCTAACAGTTCCAGATCATTCATCGCCATCCACGGGCAGTTCGCGCAGCTCCTGCAGGTGGCGCCGTTACCG
>CAYGOX010000398.1:0-3154 GCA_964351485.1 uncultured Halioglobus sp. | reverse complement strand
TCTCGTTCGGAATCGTGATCAACGAATCGACGTGCTGCTGCAGTTCTGCCACGCCCTCACAGGCGATGTTCAGCCGCTTCTTGCCCTCGAAGGGGAACGGCCGCGTGACGACCGCAACCGTAAGGATTCCCAGCTCGCGGGCCACCTCGGCCACCACCGGCGCGCCGCCGGTGCCTGTACCGCCGCCCATACCGGCAGTAATGAACACCATGTCCGCGCCGCTCAGCGACTCGGCGATGCGATCGCGGTCTTCCATGGCCGCTGCGCGACCGATCTCGGGATTAGCGCCCGCCCCCAGGCCCTTGGTAATGTCACCACCGAGCTGCAGCACAGTCTTGGACTCGATATTCGAGAGCGCCTGCGCGTCAGTGTTGGCACAAATAAAATCCACGCCCTCAACGTCGTTGTCGATCATGTGCTTGACCGCGTTGCCGCCGCCACCACCCACGCCGATCACCTTGATGACAGCATTCGAAGGTTGGTTGTCGATAAGTTCAAACATAGTGTGGTTCCCCTTTGATGTTGTTGTGCCGCGCTTTCGCGCGACGCTCTTTTGGTACTACTTTTTTTAACGCCTAAAAATTATTCTGCAGCCAGGATTTCGCCCGGCTCCACAATCCCTCGGTCGGCCCTGCGGATTTGCCCGCGGCGCCGCCCCCCTCGCCCTGATGATCAACGCCGTACTGCAAAAGACCCACGCTGGTGGCGTAGATCGGGTTGCGCACGATGTCCGTCAGTCCCTGTACCGATTGCGGAAAACCGACCCGCACCGGCATGTGAAAAATCTCCTCGGCCAGTTCCACCGCGCCTTCCATCTTGGACGTGCCCCCGGTGAGCACGATACCCGCGGGAATCATGTCCTCGAACCCGCTGCGTCGCAGCTCGGCCTGGATCAGCGTAAACAGCTCGTCGTAACGCGGCTCGACCACCTCGGCCAGCGATTGCCGGGACAGGTCACGCGGGGGCCGGTCGCCGACGCTGGGCACCTTGATTGTCTCGTCCGGCCCCGCAAGCTGCGTCAGGGCACAGGCGTACTTGATCTTGATCTCTTCGGCATACTGCGTCGGTGTACGCATGGACACGGCGATGTCATTGGTCACCTGGTCACCCGCAATCGGTATGACTGCCGTGTGCTGAATGGCACCGCCGAGAAAAACCGCGATGTCTGTTGTGCCGCCGCCGATGTCGACCAGGCAGACACCCAGTTCGCGCTCATCCTCCGTGAGCACCGAGTAGCTCGACGCCAGTTGCTCGAGGATAATTTCCTCCACGTCGAGCCCGCAGCGCCGGATACACTTTTCGATGTTCTGTGCGGCGTTAACGGCGCAGGTCACCAGGTGCACTTTGGCTTCCAGGCGCACGCCAGACATCCCCAGCGGCTCCTTGATACCCTCCTGGTTATCGATCACGTATTCCTGCGGCAGAATGTGGAGCACCTTCTGGTCCGCCGGGATGGCCACTGCCTGCGCGGCGTCGATAACCCGCTCCAGGTCGTGCCCGAACACTTCCTTGTCCTTGATCGCCACGATACCGTGCGAGTTCAGGCTGCGGATGTGACTGCCGGCAATGCCCACGTACACCGAGTGAATCTGGCAACCGGCCATCAATTCGGCCTCCTCCACCGCGCGCTGAATGGACTGGACGGTCGACTCGATGTTAACCACCACGCCCTTCTTCATGCCCTTGGACGGGTTCGAACCGATACCGACCACCTCGATATCGCCCTCCGGCCCGATCTCGCCCACGATCGCCACCACCTTGGAGGTGCCGATGTCGAGGCCGACGATCATTCGTTTATCCTGTGCGCTGCCCATGGCAGTGTGTCCCCCACAAACCCTGCGTTGTTATAGTCCCGCCACCTGTGAATCTTCGCGATACGCAACGGCAAGTCCCGTCTCATAGCGCAGATCAATGCGCGCAATCGCATCGACGCGCGACGCCAGTTCCTGCCGATACACCGTGACAAACCGGTGCATGCGCTCCAGGAAGGCCTCGTTACCCAGCACCAGCCGCACGCCGTTACTGAGGACGGCCTCGATTTCACCGCGCTCATCCAACTGCAGCGCGCTTACCGAAAGCCCTAGCGGCGCGACGATATCCACCAGCCTCAGGTACTTCGCCATCAGTTCGGGCGATGAACCCTCCGGGCCGCTGAGCAGGGGAAGCGAGCCCCAGTCCTGCGTACCGCTGGGCCGGAACAGGCCGCCGCGGTGGTTCAGGAATGCATCGTCGCGCCACCGCGCAATCGGCAGCTGCTCCTTCACATGAATCTGCAATGCGTTGGGCCACTGGCGCCGCACGGTAGCCTCGAAAACCCAGGGCAGGCGTTCCAGCTCCTCACGCATGGACTGCAGATCGGCGTGCAGGAACCCGCCGGACAGGGTCTGCTGCACCAGGTTTTGCACGGCCTGCTTCTGCACGTGTTCGAGCTCACCGGTCACCACGATCTGCTCCACCGGCAGGCTCTCTATCCAGCGGTAGGTCTTGAACCCAGCGAACAACACCACCGTGGCGCCAAACAGCACCAGCGCGCGATTCAACCAGAGCGAGAAGTCCCCGCCCTGTTGCGCCTGCGCAGCACCCTTGCGCGTGGCGCCCGCAGCGGCGCGCTGCCGCGCGTGGTGTTGACGCAGCACGTACTGCGGTGTCATCGCGCCACGCCACAGTGCCAACAAGAGCGCCAGGAAACGCAGGTTCATCGGCATCGCTCCTGTGCCAGGCTGAGTTCGACAATGCGCAGGACCAGCGCCGACATATCCATCCCCACCGCCGCGGCCGCCATGGGCACCAGGCTGTGCGAAGTCATGCCCGGCACCGTGTTGACTTCCAGGACGTAGAACGTGCCGTCGGCACCGCGCATGACATCAACCCGTCCCCATACCGCGCAGTCCAGCGATGCGAAAGCGCGCCAGGCCAGTGCAGACAACGCCGCCTCATCCGGCGCGTCGAGCCCGGCCGGGCAGTGGTAGCGCGTATCGTCAGAAAGATACTTGGCCTGGTAATCGTAAAATGTGTTGTCGGTTTCGAGCCGGATGGCAGGCAGGGTTTCGTCACCGAGTATTCCCACGGTGTACTCCGGCCCCTGCACCCACTGCTCGGCAAGCACGTCGTCACCGTGAACGCTGGCCAGCGCAAAGGCCTCAGCCAGTCCCTG
>CAYGOX010000397.1:0-3168 GCA_964351485.1 uncultured Halioglobus sp. | reverse complement strand
ATGGGGGGAGTAAGCTCGGTCAGTTCCACGAAAAAATCCTCAACGTAAGCGGAGTTCAAGTTGCAGTGGCAAGTATAACGGTATTGACCCGGTGACAGTAGCGTCCCGAGGGCAATCGGCTGTGCAATTGCCTTCGCGGTTCGCTCTCGCTACAGTGACCCCGCCGTTAGCACAGACAAACTTTTTCCCATGAACACACCCTGGCAACGCTACCAGTCGGATCTGCAGAATGAGGAGTTTTCGCACGATCCTGCGCAGGAAGAGGCTGTGCGTTTGCTGCAGGATCTCTATGAGCGTCTGCTGGCCCGCGCGCCGGCAACGGGTGGCGGCCTGCGCGGCCTGATTCGCCGGTGGCGCAACGAACCGGTTGAGCCGGAGATGGGCCTTTACCTGTGGGGCGGGGTAGGGCGCGGCAAAACCTACCTGGTAGACGCTTTTTTCGACTGCCTGCCGTTCGAGCGCAAGATGCGCGTTCATTTTCATCGTTTCATGCAGCGGGCGCACCACGAGTTGGCGCAGCTGGAGGGCGAGAAGAATCCGCTGGAAATCGTCGCGCAAACGCTCGCCGACGAGGCGCAGGTGATTTGCTTTGACGAGTTTTTTGTCACTGACATCGGCGACGCGATGATCCTGGCCGGCCTGCTGGACGCCCTGTTCGACCGGGGAGTGACGCTGGTGGCCACCTCGAATATCGAGCCGGCCGGCCTGTACGAGAACGGCCTGCAGCGCCAGCGGTTCCTCCCGGCGATCGCGCTGCTGGAAAAATATACCCGCGTGGTAAACATCGACGGTGGTACCGATTACCGCCTGCGGACCCTGCAGCAGGCCGAGCTCTATCACTATCCCCTGGACGAGGGCGCGGACCAGAGCTTGGAAGACAGTTTCAATCGTCTCGCGCCCGAACCGGGCAAGCACTGGGAGCGTATCGAGATCAACCGGCGTTACCTGACCTGTCGCCGGCTGGCCGATGACGTTGTCTGGTTTGATGTCAACGAACTCTGCGCTGGCCCGCGCTCGTCCAGCGATTACATCGAGCTAGCCCGTATCTTCCACGCGGTGCTGATTTCCGGCGTGCTGGCCTTCACCGCCGACCTGGACGATCAGGCGCGTCGCTTCGTGAGCCTGGTGGACGATTTCTACGACGGGAACGTCAAGCTGGTCCTCGCCGCCGCCAACCCCCTGCTGGAGCTGTACGAGGGCGGAAAGCTCGAATTCGAGTTCCAGCGGACGGTATCCCGATTGCAGGAGATGCAGTCGCACGACTACCTCGCCCGGGAGCACCGGCCCTGATCAGGGGTTTCGACGCCGCGGGCGGGGCGTTGAGACAGCGGTTCGGTGGGGTCCAAACCCGTGAAATTTAATGGTTTGTTGGCTTGAAAAGGGGTGGTCCATTGCGTAGTATGCGCGCTCTCGAATTTGGCTCCTCTCGGAAGGCAGAGTTTCATGAAGACCTATAGCGCCAAAGCCCAGGATGTGGCTCACGACTGGTATGTCGTTGATGCGACTGACAAAACGCTCGGTCGCCTGGCCAGCGAAATCGCCCATCGCCTGCGCGGCAAGCACAAGGCGGAATACACGCCGCACGTCGATACCGGCGACTATATTGTTGTGGTTAATGCGGAGAAGGTCCGCGTGACCGGCGCCAAGGCCACTGACAAGATGTATCACCGCCACACCGGCTACCCCGGTGGACTCAAGGCCATGTCGTTCGAAAAACTGATCGACAAGGCCCCCGAGCGGGTCATCCAGGGTGCCGTCAAGGGCATGCTGCCGCGCAACCCGCTCGGTCGCGCCATGTTCAAGAAACTCAAGGTCTATGCCGGCGCCGAGCATCCCCATGCCGCGCAACAGCCGCAAGCCCTCAATATCTAACGGATTTTTCTATGTCAGCTACCCAATATTACGGGACAGGCCGCCGCAAGACTTCGACGGCCCGCGTCTTCCTCAAGAACGGTGCCGGCAACATCACCGTCAACAAGCGTCCCCTGGACCAGTACTTCGGTCGCGAAGTGGCCCGCATGATCGTGCGCCAGCCCCTGGACCTTGTCGAGTTGAATGACAAGTTCGATGTCAACGTTACCGTGGCCGGTGGCGGCAGCTTCGGCCAGGCCGGCGCGATCCGGCACGGCATTACCCGCGCCCTGATCGACTACGACGAGTCACTGCGCGCCACACTGCGCGGCGCAGGCTTCGTCACCCGCGACGCCCGCGAGGTGGAGCGTAAGAAGGTCGGTCTGCGCAAGGCCCGCAAGCGCCCGCAGTACTCCAAGCGCTAGGCCGGATTGTCCCGCTGCCCACCCGGGCTGGCCGGACCAGGATACAACGCCCGCCGTGCTGTGCACGCGGGCGTTTTTTGTGGGGGCGCCTGTTGGGGCGATCGCCCCGGACAGCGGGGTCTGCGCCGGGCTGATTTGCCGTAAAAACAAGGCGTTTACCTTGTAACAAACCGCTAAAATCATTAGAATTTCGGCGGTTTTTGGGGACGGCGTTTCGAGTTCCCGCATTCGCCCCCGCCGGGGCAAGACTATCTGGGGAGAGAATCATGAGCAGCGAGGGCGTGAACTCCGGCAGGCGCAAGTTCCTGACGGCGGCCACCAGCGCGGTAGGGGCCGCGGGTGCTGTAGGCATACTGACACCGTTTGTGGGGTCGTGGAATCCTTCGGCAAAGGCCAAGGCGGCCGGTGCACCGGTTAAATTCGACTTCAGCAAGCTCGAGCCCGGTGAGATGAAAGTGGTCGAGTGGCGAGGCAAGCCGGTGTACGTGGTTAACCGCACACCGAGCCAGGTCGAGGACCTGCCCAAACTCAACGACCAGTTGAAAGATCCCGACTCGGCGGCGCCCGACACCAAGCAGCCGGCGTACATCACCGGCGACAGCCGCGCGCTGCGTCCCGAACTGCTGGTGATCGTGGGTCTGTGTACCCACCTCGGTTGCGCACCTAAATTCCGTCCCGAAGTGGGTGCGGCCGACCTGGGCGGCGAAGAGTGGCTCGGCGGCTTTTTCTGCCCCTGCCACGGGTCCAAGTTCGACCTGTCCGGACGCGTCTATGCAGGTGCGCCTGCATCGCTCAACCTCGAGGTGCCACCGTACTCGTTTGAGGATGACCAGGTGCTTGTAATCGGTGTGGATGCGGAGACAGCCTAATGATTAATTTGCTTGTAGACTTA
>CAYGOX010000396.1:0-3193 GCA_964351485.1 uncultured Halioglobus sp. | reverse complement strand
TCAGGTGGCCGTAGGTGCCGGGGTACTGCACCAGCAGGCCGAAGGCCTCGGTCTGCCCGAGCAGTTCGTTCGGGTCGCCGACCACGGTCTCGATGCCCAGCGCCTGCGCCCGCGTTGCCACCACCGCGATGGTTTGCGGGTGGCAGTCGCTGGCGATGAGAAAGGTGTTGCTGCGGTTTTTCTTGTTGACCCGCTGCAGCAGGGTCATGGCCTCGGCCGCCGCTGTGCCCTCGTCGAGCACCGAGGCGTTGGCCAGCTCCATGCCGGTCAGGTCCAGCACCATCTGCTGGAAGGTCAGCAGCGCCTCGAGCCGGCCCTGGGAAATTTCGGGCTGGTAGGGCGTGTAGGCGGTGTACCAGCCGGGGTTTTCCAGCACGTTGCGCTGGATCACCGGCGGGGTGTAGGTGTCGTAGTAACCGGTGCCGATGAACGAGCGGTTCACGGTGTTCTTGGTCGCGATCTCGCGCAGGCGCGCGATCACCGCCTGCTCGGTCTGCGCACCCGGCAGCGCCATGGGTGTCCTGCGGCGGATAGCCGCGGGGACAGTGTCGTCGATCAGGGCGTCCAGATCGCTGTAGCCGAGCAGCCTGGCCATGGCAGTCTGCTGTTTTTCACTGGGCCCGATGTGGCGCGAGATGAAGTCGTCGTGGTTCTCGAGATCAAACAGGGTCGGGCGGCTCATGAAGGCTCCGGTAATGCGTGGCGTGCGCTCGTCGTACAGTCCCAGTAGCGCGCGAAAGAACGCGCGATGGTAGCAAGACAGCCCCTTTACGGGCAATAATCCGGGTCGATAGTGACCATAAGCGGGCCTGTGTTCTTTACGCGGCCCAACGGAGTACAGATTGTGCCCGACACGGGTAAATTGCAGCTCTTACTGGACGAGGTGCGCGCCTGCACCCTGTGCCAGGCGCAGCTCCCGCTGGGCGCTCGCCCGGTTCTGCGCGCAACCCGCGGCGCGCGCCTGCTGATTATCGGGCAGGCCCCGGGCACCCGCGTCCACGCCTCGGGCGTGCCCTGGGACGATCCCAGTGGCGATCGCCTGCGGCGCTGGCTGGACGTGACCCCGGCGCAGTTCTACGACGAGCGCATGACCGCGATCATGCCGATGGGTTTCTGCTACCCGGGCAAGGGCAAGTCCGGCGATTTGCCGCCGCGCCCCGAGTGCGCGCGCACCTGGCACGAGCGGCTGCTCGACCAGATGCCGCATATTGAGCTGACCCTGCTCATCGGCCGCTACGCGCAGGATCACTACCTGGGCCGGCAGCGCGGCACCCTGGCCGAGCGGGTGCGCGAGGTCGCGCGCAGTGACAGCGCGTTTCTCGCGCTGCCGCACCCGTCGCCGCGCAATACCCTGTGGCTGAAGCGCAACCCGTGGTTCGAGCAGGAGGTGGTGCCGCTGCTGCGCCGGCGCACGCGGGCCTTCTTCGATTAGCCACCTTCGACTAGCCGTGCGCTTGCCTTTTTCCGGAGGGAGAGTTAACACTGTCGGTTTCACCCGATAAAACTACAGCGAATTTTGCCGTGATTGATCTCGTCAGCCCCGAATCGGTGGGCCTCAACAGCCTCCAGCTACAGCGCATCGCCACCCACCTGGGCGAGCACTATGTGAAACCGCAGAAAATTCCCGGCTGCATCACGCTGGTCGCGCGCGGCGGCAAGGCCTGTTACCTGGATGTGCAGGGCCAGCGCGATGTCGAGCGCGGCACCCCGATGACGGCCGATTCCATCCTGCGCATCTACTCCATGACCAAGCCGATCACCTCGCTGGCGATCATGACGCTGCACGAACGTGGCCTGTTCTCGCTGGACGACCCGGTGCACCGCTACATCCCGGCGTGGCGCAACCTCGGCGTGTGGACCGGCGGTTCCTACCCGCTGTACGCCACCGAGCCGTGCCGGCGGCCGATGACGATTCGCGACCTGCTGATGCACACCTCGGGCCTCACTTACGATTTCCTGCGTATGTCGAACATCGATTACGCCTACCGCAAGGAGCGCATCGCGCTGCCGCGCCCGGACTACACGCTGCAGGACATGATCGACCAGCTCGCGGTGCTGCCGCTGGAGTTTTCACCCGGCGAGCGCTGGAATTACTCGGTCGCCACTGACGTGCTGGGTTACCTGGTCGAGACGATCAGCGGCCAGCGTTTTTCGGAGTACCTGCGCGAGCACCTGTTCGAACCGCTGGGCATGCACGACACGCATTTTGAAATTCCGCCGGACAAGGTCGACCGCTTCGCCTCCTGCTACGAGCGCAATGTGCACAAGGAAATGGTGCTGCATGACGACGGCCAGGACAGCAGCTATGTCGGGCGCACCTTCGAATCCGGTGGCGGCGGCCTGGTATCCACCGTCGCCGACTATTACCGCTTCTGCCAGATGCTGCTGGGCGGCGGGACGCTGGACGGGCAGCGCGTGATCGGCCCGCGCACGCTGGCGTTCATGACGCGTAACCACATTCCCGGCGGCGCCGACATGTCCGAGTTCGCCACCGGCAGCTTCAGCGAGTCGGCCTACAACGGCGTCGGCTTCGGGCTGGGGTTCGCCACCAAGGTGGACGCGGTGGCCAACGGTCACCCGGGCAGCGTCGGCAGCTTCTTCTGGGGCGGGCTGGCCAGCACCCTGTTCTGGGTGGACCCGGCGGAGGAACTGGTGGTGATTTTCATGACGCAGCTCATTCCCTCGAGCACGTTCAATTTTCGCGGGCAGCTTGAAAACCTGATCTATGCCGCGCTGGACTAACTGGGCAAACCTGCCAGGGCAAATCGGGCAGCGCGCGCAGCGAGGACGAACTACACTAACAGGCAACAATTAAAACAAGACAAGGAGCGCACCATGAGCGCGATGCCGCACACCAAACCCTGGCTGGCCCTGCTGGCTGTTCTGTCACTGGCCGCCTGCGACGACGGCGGTGACTCCTTCGCCGATCGCGAGCCCCCGGAGCCGCCGGCCCCGCCGCCGATCAGCATCGAGACGCCCGACGGCGAGCGCTGTGAAATTCTCGACAGCACCAACTGCCTGCTGCCGTTCCCCAGTTCGGTCTTCACCGTGGCCGACGAGTCGCAGGTGACGGGGTTGCGCATCAATATTCCCACCGAGTCGACCCCCACCAACAAGCGCGGCGATCACGTCGACATGACCGAGTGGAACCGCAACGCCGTGCGCGAACCGCATCATTGACCGGCCCGAGCTT
>CAYGOX010000395.1:0-3202 GCA_964351485.1 uncultured Halioglobus sp. | reverse complement strand
CCACCACCGGTGACCTGCACAAGCCGCGCTACCCGTCCATCGAGGGGATGGATACGTTTCGCGGGGCGAGCTTTCACAGCGCGCGCTGGGACCACAGCGTCGATCTGGACAACGCGCGGATCGGCGTGATCGGCAACGGTTCCACCGGCGTCCAGTTGATCTCGGCGCTGGCGGGCAGGGCCGCACAGGTCGAGCACTATGTGCGCACGCCGCAGTGGATCATGCCGGTTGAAAACGGCTACTTCAGCGACGAGCAGCGCGCGGCGTTCCGGGATCCGAAAGTGCTGGACGAGGCCATGGATTTCGCGTCCTACGATGCCGCCGTCGAGCAGTACACGCAGGCCATCGTCGACCCGGATTCGCAGGGCGCAAGGGACATGGCGGCAATCTGCCTGCAGAATCTCGAGTCGAGCGTGACCGACCCGGCACTGCGCGAGGCCCTGCGCCCGGATCACACCCCGCTGTGCTACCGGCTGATTTTCTCCCCGGACTACTACAGCGCGATCGCCCATCCCGGTGCGCGACTGGTGCGCGACCCGATCGCACGCATCGAGCCCGAGGGTATCCGCACCGAAGATGGCGAACTGCACCACCTCGACCTGATCGTCTACGCGACGGGCTTCCACCCGGACACCTTCATGCGCCCCATGCAGTTCACCGGCCGCAACGGCACCGACCTGGAAACGCTGTGGGCCGACAACCCGCAGGCCTACCTGGCCATCACGCTGCCCGATTTCCCAAATTTCTTCATGCTCAACGGCCCCAACGGTCCGGTGGGTAATTTCTCACTGATCGAGATCGCCGAGCACCAGTGGAACTACATCGCCCAGATCATCGAACGACTTGGCAGCGGCGAATACGACGAGATATCGCCTCACTTGAAGGCCATGACGGACTATGAGGCGCAGCGAGAGCAGGCCGCGAAGGAAACGGTCTGGTACCGCGGCGGCTGCCACAGCTGGTACCTCAATGCCCGGGGCGTACCCGGGAGTTGGCCCTGGACCTTCTCCCGCTTCACCGACGCCATGGCGACACCGGACTGGTCGGCCTTCGATCTGGTCAAGCGCGCCTGAATCCACCCCCCTACCCCGGCCAGACGGCTATTTAAACCGCCCTTCCGGGCGGACTTGACCTGTATCAAGTGTTGTCACGCTAGCCCCCACGCACCCCTCAATTGAGGTATGAATGCAGGTGAGCGAGCGCCCATAGTGCGGCTCAAACACATAGCGCCCAGACGGGCCGGGGAAAACGCGATGACAGCACAACAAATGACCGAGACCGAACGCCTCTACAAGAACGCGCGGGACCTTGTCCCCCACCTGCGCGAGCGCAGCGCCGAAACCGCCGCGCTGGGCCGCCTGCCCGACGCCACCCTGGCAGCAATGCAGGAGGCGGGCTTTTTCCGGATCATGCAGCCGGCGCGCTACGGCGGCTACGAAATGGCGCCGGAAGTGTTCTTTCGGGTCCAGATGATTCTCGCCGAGGGCTGCATGTCCACCGCGTGGGTTCTGGGTGTCGTGGCTATCCACAACTGGCAGCTCGCACTGTTTGACGATCAGGCGCAGCGCGATGTCTGGGGCGAGGACCAGACCACACTGATTTCCAGCTCCTATATGCCGGTGGGCAAGGTCACGCCGGTCGAGGGTGGCTACCGCCTCAGCGGTCACTGGCAGTTCTCCTCCGGTTCGAAGCACTGCCAGTGGGCTTTCCTCGGCGCGATGGTACCGCCCGCCGCGCCCGGCGAGGCGCCGGACTACCGCACCTTCCTGGTGCCGCGCGAGGACTACGAGATTGTCGATAACTGGGATGTCTCGGGCCTGGAAGGCACCGGCAGCAACGACATTATCGTCGACGACGTGTTCGTCCCCGAGTATCGCACGCACCGTTCGCTGCACGGCTTTGAGTGCAACAGCCCGGGCAACGCGATCAACACGCACCCCATTTTCAAACTGCCGTTTGGACAGATTTTTGTGCGCGCGGTGTGCAGCTCATCCATCGGCGCCCTGCGCGGTGTCACCAACAGCTACATCACGGTCAACAAGGATCGGGTGGGCCTGAACGACGGCAACAAGATCGCCACCGACCCCGATGCCCAGATGGCCCTGGCCATGGTGGTGTCCACCGTCGACGAGTGCGAGACCATCATGTTCCGCAATTTCGACCGCATGCTCGAAGCGGCCGAGGCCGGCACCACGCTGCCGATAGATGAGCGTATCAAGATGCGCTTCGATGCCTCGCTGGTCGCCGGCAAGTGCTGCGATGCGATCAATGCCATGTTCATCGCCTGCGGCGCACAGGGCATTTTCCGAGATCACCCGCGCAATCGCGCCTGGCTGGACATCAACGCCGGCAGAACCCACGTGGCGAACAACCTGTTCAAGTTTGGCCGCAACCTGGGCGGCACCCTGATGGGCGCCGAGAACGCGGACTTTTTCCTCTAGACCTACTATTGACTGGCAAGAGCCTTCAAGGGAGCACTACCATGACTGCGCAACAAAAATTCGAACCCTACGTGATCCGCGCCAACAAGCGCGAGGAACGCTACGCACGGGGCTGGTACGTGATCGGCAACAGCGCCAGTGTCACCACCACGCCGCGCATGCTCGAAGTGTTCGGCACCAAGCTGGTGGCCTACCGTGGCGAGGACGACGGCGAGCCCCATATCCTCGACGCCTACTGCCCGCACATGGGCGGTGACCTGAGCAAGGGCAAGGTCTGCAAAAATTCCGTGGTCTGTCCCTTCCACCTGTGGAGCTGGGGTGCTGACGGGGTGTGCGACGATATCCCCTACGCCAAGCGCATTCCGCCCAAGGCGGTGATCAAGTCGTGGCCCGTCCTGGAAAAGAACGGGCTGATCTTTGTCTGGCAGGATCCGGAAAATAACCCGCCGATCCCGGAGCAGGAACCGTCACGCCTCGAGGACTGGTACAGCGACGAGTGGACGGACTGGGAGATGTCCGCCATCCCCATCGAGACCATGGGCCGCGAGCTGGTCGACAACATGGCCGACATGGCGCACTTCGGGCCTATTCACTATTCAACCGTCAAGTCGTTCAGCAACAGCATGGACGGTCACAAGTTCGTGCAGTACATGGTCGGCGGACATGAAATCCTGGTTGATGGCGAGCAGGACCTGATCACCAGCGTCGCCACCTACGAGGGCCCGGCCTACATGACCACCACCATGACCGGCCTGATGGAC
>CAYGOX010000394.1:0-3212 GCA_964351485.1 uncultured Halioglobus sp. | reverse complement strand
AAGATCTTGCCCGCTTCCTTGGCAATCTGCATATCCATCATCGGAAGGAAGTCGTCCAGCGCTTCGAGCATGACAACTTCCGAGCCCAGGCGTCGCCAGACGCTGCCCAGTTCCAGACCGATGACACCGGCACCGATCACGCCGAGACGCCCAGGCGCTTCGGTCAGTTCCAGCGCGCCGGTGGAGTCGATAATGTACTCGTTGTCGATCGGGGCCGGGGGAATCTCCACCGGTACGGAACCCGCGGCGATGATTACATTGTCGGCCTCGATGATCTGCACGGCACCGGTGCTGTCTGTTACTTCTACCCTGGGACCGGACAGGACCTTGCCCTTCCCGGAGATCGGCGTGACCTCGTTGTGCTTGAACAGGCCCGCGATTCCACCCGTCAGCTGCTTCACTATCGTGCGCTTGCGCTCGAGCATGCTGCCGATGTTGATGCTCAGCTTGTCCAGCGAGATACCGTGCACATCGAATCCGTGTTGCGCCTCGTGATATTTCTGGCTGCTGTCGAGCAGCGCCTTGGACGGGATGCAGCCGACGTTGAGGCAGGTGCCACCCAGGAGGATGTTGCCGTCGTCGTCCAGCCACTGCTCAACGCAGGCCGTCTTCAGGCCCAGTTGGGCAGCCTTGATCGCGGCGACATAGCCTGCCGGACCCGCCCCGATAACGACCACTTCATATTTGTCTGACATGTTGTCTCTCACTCACTCAAAGGTCTGGTAACGCGCACCGTTTGCCGTTCTACAGTTGCAGCAGTATCCGCGCCGGGTCTTCAATCAGGTCCTTGATCGCAACCAGGAATTGCACCGCCGTCTTGCCATCGATCAACCGGTGATCGTAGGACAGCGCGAGGTACATCATCGGCTGGATCACCACCTGGCCATCCACGGCCACGGGGCGCTCCTGGATCTTGTGCATGCCGAGGATGCCGGTCTGCGGCGGGTTCAGGATCGGCGTCGACAGCAGCGAACCGAACACGCCGCCGTTACTGACCGTGAACGTGCCACCGGTCATGTCCTCAATCGTCAGCTTCTTGTCACGAGCGCGCAGTCCAAAATCCGCGACCGCCGCCTCGACATCAGCCAGGCTCATGAAATCGGCGTCGCGCAGCACCGGCACCACCAGACCATCCTCGGTCGAGGCATTCACCGCGGGATAGCGCTTGAGCGCTTCACAGGCGGCCTTGACGAAAAAGCCCATAAAACCGAGCCGTGTGCCGTTGTGCGTTTTCTCGAACTGGTCCTTGTAGTTCTTGCGCAGCGCCATCACCGGCCCCATGTTGACCTCGTTAAAGGTGGTCAACATGGCAGTTTCCTGCGAGGCGTTGAGCAGGCGCTCGGCGATCTTGGCGCGCATGCGTGTCATCGGCACGCGTTTTTCCACGCGCTCGCTGGAGGGCCCCGGAGATGCCTCCTCGCGGGCCGCCGGCGCAGGCGCTGGCGCGGGACTGGCCGGTTGTGACTCCAGAGCCTTGATGTGCTTGACGACGTCGTCCTTGGTAATCCGGCCGTCCTTGCCCGAACCGCTGATCTGGCTGACGTCGAGCTTGTGCTCTTCCACGAGCTGGCGCGCGGCCGGACCGAGCCGGGCGGCCTGGTCCTGGCTACCGGATTCCTGATTGTCCTGCGCCGGTTTGTCCTGCCCGGTCGGTGCCGGTTCGGCAGCCGCCACGGAACCCTCTTCGAGGGTGGCCAGCAATTGCTCGCTGACAATGGTCTCGCCCTCGGGTGCGAGAATCTTGCCGATCACGCCGTCTACCGGGGCGACGACCTCCATCACCACCTTGTCGGTTTCGATTTCCACAATCAACTCGTCGCGGCTGACCTGCTCACCCTCACCCTTGTGCCAGACGGCGACTTCGCCGTCCGCTACGGACTCGGGAAACGCCGGTGCCTTGATTTCAATTGCCATGTCGATTCCTTCGTTCTGATCAACGTTTGCGAGACTTCTTTACCGGGGCGGGCCCCAGTGCCTTGTCGATAAACTTTTCC
Source organism: uncultured Halioglobus sp. (assembly GCA_964351485.1). Lineage (GTDB taxonomy): Bacteria > Pseudomonadota > Gammaproteobacteria > Pseudomonadales > Halieaceae > Marimicrobium. The sequence continues at coordinate 1,218 of CAYGOX010000394.1, read as the reverse complement.
ATCTGCTCGACGTGCAGCGCCATGTAGCCGGCGGCCGGTGCGGCAGACGGTTCGCGCCCGACGTAGCGCAGGTATACCTTGGGCTTGTGCCTGTGAATCACGCGGCGCAGGTGGTGCTGACTGGAGTACCAGGCGCCCTGGTTCTGCGGCTCTTCCTGGCACCACACCGCGTCGGCCAGATTCGGGTAGCCCGCTGACAGCACGTCCAGCAACTCCGACTCGGGGAACGGGTAGAGCTGTTCGAGGCGCACGATAGCGATGTTGTCGATCTCGCGCTCACGGCGGGCAGCGCGCAGGTCGTAGAACACCTTGCCGCTGCAGAACACGATCCGCTCTACCTTCTCGCGATCGATATCGTCGGTTTCATCCAGGACATTGTAGAAGTGGCCGTTCGCGAGTTCCTCGATGGTCGAGATCGCCTCCTTGTGCCGCAACAGACTCTTGGGAGACATCACCACCAGCGGTTTGCGCAGCGGACGGATCGCCTGCCGGCGCAGCATGTGATAGACCTGCGCCGGGGTGGTCGGCACGCCGACCTGGATATTGTGTTCAGCACACAGTTGCAGGAACCGCTCGAGGCGCGCAGACGAGTGTTCCGGGCCCTGCCCCTCGTAGCCGTGGGGCAGCAGCATGGTCAGGCCGCACAGGCGCGACCACTTGTGCTCGCCGCTGGTAATAAACTGGTCGATGACGACCTGGGCACCGTTGGCAAAATCGCCGAACTGGGCCTCCCAGATGACCAGCCCGGTGGGCATCGTCGTGGCGTAGCCGTATTCAAAGGCCAGCACCGCCTCTTCGGAGAGCAGCGAATCGTAGATCACGAAGCTGGAGCGCGACTCCGACAGGTGCTGCAGGGGAATATGTGTGCTGCCGTCTTTCTGGTTGTGGAGCACGGCGTGTCGGTGTGAGAACGTGCCGCGGCCGACATCCTGCCCGGTGAGACGCACCGGGTAGCCCTCGACCAATAGCGAGGCGTAGGCCAGGTTTTCTGCAAACCCCCAGTTGATAGCCGTCGCACCGGCGGCCATCTTGCGCCGATCTTCGAGAATCTTGTTGACCTGGCGTTGCAGCGGGAAATTGTCCGGCGGCGTATTCGCTTCCTGGCCCAGCGCCTGCAGGCGATGAATCTCCATCGTCGTATCGGCTTCCAGCGTCCAGTCGTGCCCCAGGTAGGGCGACCAGTCGACGAACAATTGCGTGTTGGGCTCCGACACCAGG
>CAYGOX010000393.1:1905-3224 GCA_964351485.1 uncultured Halioglobus sp. | reverse complement strand
TCACACGGGCATCGACACCCTCAGCACAAATTTCAGGAATCTGCAGCAGGAGGCGCGCGAGCTGCTGGATCGGGTCGATACCCTATCGAGCCAGTTGGATACTACCGGCGCGCAATTGCACGCCAGCCGGGATGAGGTGGCGTCGCTCTCGGCCCGACTCGAACAGATGCTCAACAGTCGTTCCTGGCGGTATACGCGCTGGCTGCGCAAAGAGGATTGAGCGGCGCCCGCTACAGGGCGTCGGGACAGTCAGACTGGCACAGAGCGACCGTTCCGAGCAGCCAATCCACCGTCAACTGGGTCGACATTCCGCGCTCATGGGTCAACCGCACATGCCCACCGCTGGCCCCGCCATCCGGATAGAACCGGATCACGCCCAGGTCGCCGCGGTTCAGCTCCCTGGCCGCCAGCACTTCCATTTCAAGGCTGTCAGGCAGTTCGATGGTCTTGCTGCCACGCACGATACGCCGCTCCACCGGGTTAAAACCGACATCGACCGCTACCCCCGAGCGTATCGCTTCCTGCCGCGTCATCGACAGGGATGACAGTACATCGTTGACCGCACCGCGGTACTGGGAGGAGGCATAGAGTTGCTGCATGGCCGGCGCACTCGCGCCGACGACCAGGGCGGCGATACTGACCGCCAGAATCAGCTCAAGCAGTGTAAACCCGGCAGGTATGCCCGCAGGGAGGCGGTGCAGCCTACCAGTTGCCGACGTCGGTGTTCTCACCCTCACCCCCGGGGGATGCGTCCTGGCCGAGGCTGTAGATATCGATGGCGCCGCCACGGGTGCCAGGGTTGGCGTAGAGATAGTCCTGCTTCCAGGGATCCTGCGGCAGACCGGACTTCAGATAGGGACCGTTCCAGCCGTCGACACCGCCGGGGTTCTCGACCAGGGCCTGTAAACCCTCTCCGGTGGCGGGATAGCGGCCGACGTCGAGCTTGTACATCTCAACCGCCTGTTCAAGATCCTTGATCTGAACCTTCGCGGTCTTCGTCTTCGCACCACCCAGGCTGTTGAGCACGTTGGGGCCAACAACGCCGGCCAGCAGGCCGAGAATGACCAGCACGACCAACATCTCGATGAGGGTAAAGCCCCCCGCGCGCACTTTCGACTGCAACATGTCAGCCCCTTTATTCATTTGTTACCTCACCCATTGAATGATCCCGGCCAGGGCCGGACGGACCATCTTTTCTATATAGCCAACTGGTTGACCGACATTATACCCATCAAAATCGAGACGATAATGGCCGCGATCACCACGCCCATCGTCAGGATCAGGGCCGGCTCCAGGAACGTCAGGCACCGCTTGACGCC
>CAYGOX010000393.1:405-1895 GCA_964351485.1 uncultured Halioglobus sp. | reverse complement strand
TCCACTTCCTCGTCGTACACCTGTGACAACTCGAGCATCATGGCATCGAGACTGCCGGACTCCTCGCCCACCCGCACCATCTGAATCACCAGTGGGGAAAAGGCGCCCGCTTCTTCCAGCGCCACCGACATTCGCTGCCCGCGTTTCACCGCCGGCTCAAGTACCGCCAGCTTCGACTTCACGTGGGTATTGCCGACTGTTTCCACGGCGATGCCGATCGCCTGGAGTAGTGAGACACCGTTACCCAACAGAGTTCCCACGGTCTTGGCAAACTTCGACATTTCATACTTGAAAGCGATATCGCCCAGCAGCGGCACTCGAAGCATACGCTGGTGCAGCCTGGCGCGATTCTCCGGGGAGTTCAGGCTGTACCTGACCAACAGTCCTGCAATAACCACCAGCACTACCAGAAGCCAGCCCCAGGTCTGCAGGAATTGCGCGGTGTTCAGCACCATCCTGGTCATGGCCGGCAGCGCATCACCCATGTCGTTGAACAGGGACTCGAACTGGGGAATCACGAACACCAACATCAACGCAATCGACAATACGGCGACGACCAGCAGGAGTACGGGATAGATCAGCGCCGACTTGACGCTGGACCGCACGGCCTTTGCCTGCGCGAGATAGTCGGCAAGACGCTCCAGCACGGTGCCAAGGTGACCACTGGCCTCGCCCGAGCGAACCATGTTCACGTAAAAATCACCGAACGTTTCGGGCCGTGTCGCCAGTGCCTGGCTCAGCCCCCTGCCCGCTTTCACGGAGTCCAGCAGTTCTGTCAGCAACGCCTGCTGGGGCGCATCGGAGGCCATATCGATCATGACCTTCAGTGCACGGTCGATCGGCAACCCGGCTCGCAGCAGGACGGACAGTTCGCGGGTAAAACCCAGCACCGCGTCCGAGCCCACGCCACTGGCACCGCCGGTCGTGTCCGCCACCACCCCGCCCTGATCAGGGTGCAGGCTGAGCAGGGTCAGACCCTGCCCCTTCAACTCGCGGGAGGCCAGTTCTATCCGTTCGGCGACGATAGAGCCGGAGACGGCCTTGCCCTGTGCGGAAACGGCCCGGTAACTGAAAGACGCCATGGCCTAGCGTGTCCCTATCACTATGCGAGCTCGACCCCGGTATCCACCGGGTCGCCCACGTCGTCGCCCTGCTGATCGAGGGTGACGCGCAGTAGTTCCTCCATCGAGGTAACGCCCGCCGCGACCTTGCGCAGCCCGTCCTCGTACAGCGTATACATGCCGTTCCGGCGCGCGGCGGCGTGCAGGGTGGTTGCATCGGCGCCGGAGAGAATCGCGTCGTGCATGGTGGAATCCAGGACAAACAGCTCGTGAATCCCGGTTCGCCCCGAATACCCGGTTTGCTTGCACTCGGGACAACCAACGGCCGCGTAAACGGGATCGCCTGCGGGCAGGAACTGTCCCAGACCCTGCGCCGCCAGCATTTCCGGCGAAGGTGTGACAGGCTCGCGGCACGCCGTGCACAACTTG
>CAYGOX010000393.1:0-395 GCA_964351485.1 uncultured Halioglobus sp. | reverse complement strand
CCGGCGACGAGGACTACGACGCGTTCCTCGCCGAGGTCGCCGCCAAGTCCGAGCTGGAGCGCCAGCAGGGCGACCACGGTGGGACGAGCGGCTTCCGGCTGTCGTTCGACATGGTCAACCCGTTCACCGACGAGGTGATGAGATAGCGTTCGATCCCCATATCCTCGAGCCGGGTCACCGCTGACGCGGCAGTGTTTGTGTGCAGCGTGGAGAGCACCAAATGCCCGGTGAGGGCGGACTGCACTCCGATCTGCGCGGTTTCGCCATCGCGCATTTCACCGATCATGATGATGTCCGGGTCCTGGCGCAGTATCGAGCGCAGCGCCCTGGCAAAGTCGAGGTCGATCTGCGGTTTGACCTGTATCTGGTTGATCCCGCGCAGCTGGTATTCAACC
>CAYGOX010000392.1:0-3226 GCA_964351485.1 uncultured Halioglobus sp. | reverse complement strand
GGCCGGCCAGGGCGCTAATCCGGACCTGCTCGGCGACGACGACGCCGACCTGAAGCAGGCCTTTGAAAGCTAGTTACTGACAACCCGACGTTTTAAAAAAGAGTAAGGAAACATCTGTATGCCACTTGTGAAGTTCATCACCCACGACCAGTCCGAACACGAGGTGCACGTCGCCGAGGGGACCACACTCATGCACGCCGCCGTCGATAACGGCGTCCCCGGCATCCTCGCCGACTGCGGTGGGGCCTGCAGCTGCGCCACCTGCCACTGCTATATCGATGAGGCCTGGAGCGCCAAAACCGGCGAAGCCGACGAGACCGAGGCGCAGATGCTGGATTTTGTGATGGAACCGAAGCCGACCAGCCGCCTGAGCTGCCAGATCACGATCGATGACAGCCTCGATGGCCTGGTGGTCCACCTGCCCGCTGCACAATTCTGACCGCGTTCAACGACCCCGGCCGCCACGGTGACAAAAACCCGGATCACTCGCCAGCGGATGATGCTGGAAATGGCGATGAAGTATCTCTTCACCGGGGTCGTGTTTTTCGGAATCTACTCCCCCGCCAGCATAGACAGCATTTCCAGGATTCCTCTCGAAATACAGGAATCACTGATCTCTTTCATGGGTTTTTTGATGGCCGGCGCAATCATCGGCGCCTTTGAGCTGTCCTACCTGCGCACCAACCTCGACGATCGGCTACAGCGTTACCTGGCGCATCTCACCAAGCTGACGCTCTACACCACCATCCTGCTGCTGACGCAGATCGGGATGATCGCCCTGCTCGTCGCCGACCAGGCTATTACGGTCACCATGGTGATGGCGTCGGCGCCGATCATGATCGCACTGGTGCTCTACGATTTCTGGGATGCGCTGCGCGCGCTCGACGAGCACGTCGACTAGCGCCGCGCGTCAGTCGCGCACCTGCATCGCAATGGCGTCGCGCCACAGCAGGTAACCGCCACCGAGCAGGTGCAATTCGTCGTTGCTCAGCTCATCGCGAATCGATCCATCTGCGGGATCGAGAAACTGCGGGTAGAGATCGATCCACACCGCTTTATCCGCGATCGCGTCGCGCAGCGAACTGTTTAACACCTCTATCGACTCACGGTACTCGGCGGCACGTGGCAGCACGCTCTGCACGTAAACCGTGGTCTGAGGCGAGCCCTCGCGAAAACGCGCCACTATATCCTCGATGTTGTCGACGATGGTCTCTATGGGCACTTCCATCGACAGGTCATTGGTACCGATCAGCAGGAAGACTTTCGCCGGCTCGCCCCGCACCACCTGGTCCAGCCGCGCCAGCACGCCTTCGGTGGTATCGCCGCTGATCCCCCGGTTGTGCACGCGCTCACCCGGAAACAGGTCTTCCCAGATGCCGCCCTCGGTAATCGAGTCGCCCAGAAACACGGTACTGCCTTCTTCGACCGGCAATACCTCGAACTGCGTGGTCCAGCGCTCGTGCATCGGTTCGAGAAAAAAGCGGCTCGCCAGCGAACTACCGCCCAGCAAGACACCCAGCACCAGCGCGAGGAACAGCACGTTGAGCGCCACGGACAAACCGATCAAAACTTTTTTCATACCTGTTCTCTCCTGATTACTCTTCGTCAGCCAACGATGGCTGTGTCACCGACGCTTGCCAGTACTGCAACCGCACCGGCCCCAGCAACCCGGCTGCGGAGCGGTCGGTGGACGTGCGCATGCCGGCGGGGCCGGACGCAGCCGCGGTCACTTCTATGACCTGGGCATTGCGCCGCGGCGGCACCAGGCGAATGCTCACCCGGTTGGTACCCGGATACAGCGCATCGGTCACATCAAGGGTAAAGGGCACAACGGCAAGCACCTCTTCCGGCGCGTCATTGACGCTCACGTGGGCAACGCCGTACACCTCGCCCAGATCCAGCACATGGCGGCCTTCGGCCACGTCGTCCAGTGAAAACTCCGCCAGGTACTGCGCTTCTTCGTCAGAGTCGGCCAGGGCCGGCACCTCGCGCCAGTCCCGCAGTTCGGTCAGCGGCTGGTCCAGGGCATCGCCCGCCAGTGTCCAGGCTTCGATATCCAGCGCCGAGGCGAGCGTCGAGCCCGCCAGTTGCCGCGTCGCCTCTGGCCGGGTATCGGGCAGGGCCTCGCCCACCGCTGAAACCAGCAGCACGCGCGAACCATAGGGTGGCAGCTCAACCGTGACGTCCTGGACGTCCACGGCGAGTGGCCATGACGTTCCGGTCCAGGGATCCAGCGCACCGACAGCGCCAACCGCATCGCGCAGCGTCAGCGTGAACCGGCGCACACGGCGTTCGGTATTGTTGAGGTAGATAAGCAGGTCGCCGTTAACCAGGCGTCGACGCAGTTGCTGCACACCGGCCACATCATGGGTTACCGGCCCCGCCGCCAGCTCACTTACCTCAAGCGCATGGCGCGCCAGCGTGGCGGTCGCGGCCGCAACCCGCGCATCCAGCGCGGTGATACCGTCCTCGGACGGATTGGCCGCCGGCAGTCCGCCGGCGCGTTCGGGCAGTGCCCCGCTCAACGCCACCGTCGCGCCCGACTGCGCGAGCCCCGCCACATGGCGCGCCAGTGCCGGTGCGATATGCGGGAGGTCGTGCAACAGCAGCGCATGGTAGCGGGCCTCACCCAGGTGCAGCCCGTTGTCGTCGGCGGCCAGGCGGGCAACGCTCTCGGGATTAACCCACTGCCAGGTCAGGCCGCGACGCTCCAGCGCCTCCAGCTGCGGCAGCACATCGGCCAGCCACTGCTCGCGCGGATCGTCGTAGCCCACCGGCAGCGGCACCGGCAGGGTCGTCTCGTTGGAGACCGCCGGTTCGCCATCGAACTGGCCCGCCACCAGGAACGCGTCCTCGCCGATACCCTCCAGCGGAAAGCCCAGCCACGGGTAGTACACCAGCACGTCGACCTCCGGCCTGCCCAGGCGCAGCAGGTACTGCAGGCGGGCAATGAAGGTATTGACCTGGCCGAGCTGCTCCCAGTGAGGATGCTGTTCGGAAAAGTCCTCACTGAATGCAGCCGTGGCGAAGGGGTACCAGCCGTCCTCGATGTAGCCGCGCTCGAGCGGCGACTGCACCTGATAGGGACTGCCGTGGTAGATCAACTGGTTCACCCCCGCGGCAAACAGCTGCTGTGCCTGCGCCTTCACCTTGGCCGGCGTACTCATCCAGGCGCGCCGCTTGTGAATAAACGATTCGGCCGTCACCAGCGGGCGGCCGTAGAGCC
>CAYGOX010000391.1:0-3229 GCA_964351485.1 uncultured Halioglobus sp. | reverse complement strand
GTGACCACGGCCAGCGCCGACACCGGGCGCGCCGCACACGCGTGCAGGTCGCTCAGCGCGTGTAGAGCCGCAATACGCCCCTGCACCCATGGGTCGGGCAGCAATTCGCGCAACACGTCCACACTTTGCAGCACCACCTGCCCCGCCGCCTGTGGCACAGGCGCGGCGTCTTCCGCCCCGGTCACCACGTGCGCCGGGAAACGCGTGGCAACCGCCTGCAACGCACCTGCCAGGGTGTCGGCACCGAGCTTGGCGCCACAGCCGCCACAGTGTGGCTGCACCTCACCCCGCGCCTCCGGCAGCGCTCCCCAAAAACCGCGTGGCCGCATTGATGGCAGCTGTTCGAACTTGCGCATGAAAGCGGTGTCGATGCGGTTTTTCCAGGCCCAGACCCAACGGCCCCCGGCGTGAAACCTGCCCTTGTCCGCCACCGCAGCACGCCCACCCAGCGAGATGAGCGACAGGAAGCGGCGCTGCGGCACAAACGGCCGCACCGGCTTGTCCAGTAAAAACGCGCGCAGGTTGCGCACCAGTGCCGGCGCCTGTCGCACCGCGTAGACACCGGCTTTCGGGCGCGAGTGCTGCACCTGGTGGGCGATATCGCCGGCGGCGAACACACGCGGATCGCCGGTCGACTGCAGGGTGTCGGTCACCTGCAGGAAGCCGCTTTCATCAACCGGCAGGCCGGTCCGCGCCACCCACGGCGCGGCGGCGGCTCCGGTACACCAGAAAGCCGCGTCAAACGCAGCGCTGCGGCCATCGGCGATGTGCAGCGTACCATTGGCAACACGCTCTACGCGGGCGTTGGTGTGAACGTTGACTCCGTGCGCGTTGAGCGCCGCGTACACGCGCCGGCGTGCGCCCTCGTTGTATTGAGACAGGATATCGGGGCCGGCACACCACAGATCGAACGTCGCCTTCTCGCGTCCCAGTACGTGCGCCATAGACAGCGCAAGTTCGACGCTGCCGGCACCGCCACCCACCAGGCTGACCGCGACCGAGTCACGCTCGGCGGCGAACGCGCGAAACTGTTGCCAGCGCTCCCAGAAGTTCCACACCGGCTTAACCGGAATCGTAAACTCGGCGGCACCCGGGACGCTCGCCATCTCTGGCTGCGACCCGATATCGAGACTGACCACGTCGTAACCCAGCGGCGGGCGATCTTCGAAATGCAGCTCGCGGGTCACGGGGTTCAGGCCGGTCACCGCGGCCTCGATAAACCGCACCTGCGCCCAGCGGCACAGGCGATCCAGGTCGATGTGAGTTTGTTCAAAGGAGTAATGGCCCGCGACCAGGCCTGGCAACATGCCCGAGTATGGCGTGAGCCGCTGCGGCGAGACCAGGGTAATGCGCAAGCCGCGCACCGGTTTCATCGCGAGCATCCGCAGCGCCAGCGCGTGGGCGTGACCGCCTCCGACCAGCACCAGGTCGCGGTGCAGGGCCGCCGGCTCCTCCATCACGCGGTCTCCGCCTGCGCCCGGGCGACGACGGCGGCGCGCTCGCCGCGAAACACCTCGCGCCCGCTGTGCTGGCTCAACTGGTACTCGTACATCGGATCGTAGTAATCGTGCAGCAGCGTCGCGATCCACGCACGGTGGCCACCGAGGTCGCCGTGCGACCACTGTCGATCGAAGGCCTCTGTCATCGCATCGCGCACTTGCGCGTAGCGCAGGCCGCCCAGTCGCTTGCGAATGCGCGCCAGGTCGGCAAGCATCTTGTCACGGTGCAGCAGCTGGCCGGCCTGGGCGTAGCGCAGCGCATACCGGCGGCCGAGGTCGACAATGTAATCGTCCAGGACCACCTCGACACGCGACTCGAGATCTTCCTCCACCACCAGCATGGGCGCGGCCGCCATTTTTTGGCGCAATTCTTCGGGCAGTGACAACCGGCCGATCAGACGGCCCTCATCTTCGAGGACAATCGGCGCATCACCTCGCGCGAGGTGACGCAGCAGCGCGATACTGAGGCCGTTTTCAAAGTCTATCTGCGAGGGCTGTCCCTCGGGAAGCTGGCCGAAGCTCGAGCCGCGATGATTGGCCAGCCCCTCCAGATCGACACTGCGCGCCACCCGGCGCACGACGCGGGTCTTGCCGGTGCCCGTCTTGCCGCTGACCAGGACCAGCCGCGCGGCGTCGATAGAGCGCGAAAGTTCGTCCAGCAGAAAACGGCGCATGGCCTTGTAACCGCCAATCACCAGCGGGTAATCGACACCGGCTTCGCGCAACCAGCCCTGCACGGTCTGCGAGCGCAGCCCGCCGCGAAAGCAATAGAGGTAACCCGATTCGAAGCGCCGGGTAAACGCCAGCCACTGGTCCACGCGCGCCGCCTTCTCGGCACCTGCGACCAGTGAATGGCCCAGCGCGATCGCCGCCTGCTGCCCGTCGGTCTTGTAGCAAAGGCCGACCTGGGCGCGTTCGTCATCTGTCATCAGGGGAAGGTTGAGCGCGGCGGGAAAACTGCCCTGCGCGAACTCCACCGGTGCGCGCAGGTCGATGAAGGGAGTGGGGTGGAGAAACAGCGCGCGATAATCGTCCGTGTCGGGGCGCGCCGCGGTCACGCGTTACTCCGCCTCGCCGCCGAAGACCGTCATGATGCGGTCCTGCAGCCCGGTCACCGCGTCTGCCATGAGGGCGAAATCCGCGTCCAGGCGCGCCGCCTGATCTGCCTCCGGGATGTCTTCATTTTCTTTCATCAGCTCGTCCGCAAAGCGTACCCGTCGCAGACACAGATCCTCGGCCAGGACCAGCGCCAGCCGCTCGTCCCAGTGCAGCGCGAGGCGCGCTACCTGTTTGCCCGCATTGAGGTGAGTTTCCACCTCTTCACTTAACAAATCAACGCCGCGGCAGCGCACCACACCGCCATCCTCGCCCAGTTCGCGCAGTTCGCACTCCTGGCCCAGCTCGAAATCGTCGGGCAGGTTGCGATGCATGAGCCAGCCCGTCATGGTCGCGGCCGGCGCGTTGTTCACCTGCGGGAGCAACACGGGAAAGCTGCCGATACACTCGCGCAGCACATTCAGCAACTCCTCGGCCCGGGCAGCGCTGGCCGAGTCGACAAAGATCCAGTTCGCGCGGACATCGATGTACGCGTAGATCCGGGCGCTGCGGGTAAACGCGCGCGGGAGGCAATCCTGGATAATTTCATCCTTCATGCCCAGGCGTTCCTTGCGGTACACCTTGCGCCCCTGCTCCTGTTCGATAATCGCGACTTTTTCCTCGAGCTGCTCACG
>CAYGOX010000390.1:2974-3239 GCA_964351485.1 uncultured Halioglobus sp. | reverse complement strand
CTCGACGAGGTCGCCGATATTCCCCTGCCGCTGCAGGTCAAGCTGCTGCGCCTGATCGAAACCGGCACCTATCGGCCGGTCGGCTCCGTGCAATCGCGGCGCAGCGATTTCCGACTGGTCTGCGCGACGCACAAGGATCTGTGGGCCATGGTCGAGGCGGGTGAGTTTCGCCAGGATCTGTATTTTCGCATCAACGTTTTCCCGCTCGCGGTGCCATCACTGGCGCAGCGTATCGAGGACATCCCGCTGCTGGCCGAATCGCTCC
>CAYGOX010000390.1:2292-2964 GCA_964351485.1 uncultured Halioglobus sp. | reverse complement strand
CACAAACTCTCTCCGGGCAAGTCTTTCAGGCTCACGCGGGGTGCGATCGACACACTGCAGGCGCATCCTTTCCCCGGCAATATCCGCGAGCTGCGCAACATACTCTCCCGCGCTCTGGTACTGACCGATACCCCTGCCATCGACGCCGCCACGGTCAACAAAAGCCTGAGCATCGCCGGTCACCGCCCGACCGCGCCGCCTTCGGATTTGAAATCGCTGGAGCGCACGCACCTGCGCGAGTTGGTGGATTCCTTCGACGGGGACAAGGCGCGGGCCGCCGCCGAAGCGGGCATCAGCCTGCGCACGCTCTATCGCAAACTGCGCGAGTAATGCCCTTTGCGGCAACTGGCACGGTCTGTGCTATGCACTGGAGCATTGAAACCCGGGCAAAGGACACACCAACCCATGCAACAGACCGCTCATACCGACAGCGACCCCCAGGTAGACGGCGACACCGCTACAGCAGCACCGCCGCTCACCGCCATCCAGATTATCGGCAGCACGCTGGCCGCCGGATTCGGCGTGCAGTCGCGCAAAAACAAGATTCGCGATTTTGAACAGGGCAAACCGGGCCACTTCATTGCGGCAGGACTGATTTTCACGGGACTTTTTCTCGGTGGATTGATCACCTTGGTCAACAACGGCGACGAGGCCGTGACGATCGACTTCTAC
>CAYGOX010000390.1:0-2282 GCA_964351485.1 uncultured Halioglobus sp. | reverse complement strand
ACATGATTACCGGGTCTTGATACCGACAAGCCTCTGCGGGTACCGTCAGGTCCAGACCACCCCCACAGGAGGACTGCGACCGGTATGACCTACAGTGAACCCATTCTCGGCGGACTGATCATCGGCGCCGCCGCCATGCTGTTGCTCGCGGGCAACGGCCGGATCGCCGGCATCAGCGGTATCACCTGGAGCGCGCTGTCTGCGCGCCCCCCCGGCGCCTGGCGCTGGCTGTTCCTGGTCGGCCTCGTGGCCGGCGCCTTTGCCTACCACGCCGTCTCCGGCAAACCGCTACCTGCGGCCAACGACAGCGGCTGGTTATTGACCGCCAGCGCCGGGCTCATCGTCGGGTTCGGCGTCAAACTGGGCAATGGCTGCACCAGTGGACACGGTGTGTGCGGGCTGGGCAGGCGATCCGTGCGCTCGCTCGTTTCGACGCTGACGTTCATGGCCACGGCCATCGTCACGGTGTACGTCTTCCGCCACGTGCTGGAGGTGATCTGATGGATAATTTCACCGCCCTGGCCAGCGGGCTGCTGTTCGGTATCGGGCTGGCCATGTCGGGCATGACCGACACCACCATCGTGCTGGGCTTCTTCGACCTGTTCGGCCAGTGGATTCCCGACCTCGCCTTCGTGATGGGCGCCGCGGTGCTCGTCACCCTGGTCTGCACACACCTGATCCTGAAGCGGCAGGCGCCGTGGTTCAGCGAGCAGTTCCACCTGCCCGGCAACAACGCAATCGACTGGCCACTGGTCGCGGGGGCGGCGCTGTTTGGTATCGGGTGGGGGCTGTACGGCTACTGCCCGGGGCCGGCGATCGCCGCGCTGGCCTATGGACAGGCCGGCACCTGGCTGTTCATCGCATTCATGCTGGCAGGCATGTACCTGGCCGAAAAGTTCAAGGCGCGCCTGTAGGCACGTCGCCCGCGTCAGGCGCGGGACCAGTCGAAAGCGAGCACCGCGGAGACATCGGCCGCCTCCGTCGCCGCGAGTAACAGCCGGTCCACACCCAGCGCCACGCCGCTGCAAGCCGGCAGGCCGTGTTCCAGCGCCTGCAGCAGGCACTCATCAAGCGGCACCGGCGGCAGGCCGCGCCCAACGCGCGTCGCGTTATCGCGCTCGAACCGCTGCCGCTGTTCCTTCTCGCAGCGCAACTCACAGTAACCGTTGGCCAGCTCAACGCCGTGCAGGTAGGTCTCGAAGCGTTGCGCAACCACCACGCCGTCGACCTCTGCAACCTGCGCAAGCGCCGCCTGGCTCGCGGGGTAATCGTAGACAAAACACAACGGCAGCGTCGCCAGGTGCGGCTCGACGACATGACTCATCAGTAAATCCAGCCACAGGTCGCGGTCGCCCTCGATATCACCGGCATCAATCTGTGCACGGGCAATGCGCTCGAGTTCGGCGGCGCCGGCCGTGTGCGGGTCAACCTGTAACACCTGTTCGAACAGTTCACGGTAGCTGTGGAAGTGCACCGGGCAGTCGCCCAGGCAGTGATGCACCAGCGACTGCACCTCGCGCATGAGCGCGTGCAGGTCGAACCCGGGGCGATACCACTCCAGCAGTGTGAATTCGGGGTTGTGGCGCGGGCCGACCTCGCCGTCGCGAAAAACTCTCGCCACCTGGTAGATCGGTTCGCCGTGGGCCGCGAGCAGCCGCTTCATGTGGTACTCGGGCGATGTTTGCAGGTAGCGGACGCTGTCGATCGATGCGCCGCTCTCCACGCACAAAGGTTCCAGTGCAGGATCGGTAACCGTGTGCTGCGCCAGCAGCGGTGTCTCCACTTCGAGCACACCGCGTTCATCGAAAAATCGCCGGATGTCAGCGAGCAGCGCGGCGCGGCGCTGCAGCGCGGGCAGGTCGGCGGACGGACGCCAGTGCATGTCAGGCCGGCGCGCGCCGCGCCCGTGCCACGACGTCAGGACTTGCCGGCGCGACCCTGGTATTCACCGGTACGGGTGTCGACCTTGATCACCTCACCCTCGCTCAGGAACAGCGGGACCTTCACCACGGCGCCGGTCGAGAGCGTCGCCGGCTTGGTGCCACCGCTGGCGGTGTCACCTTTCAGGCCGGGATCGGTTTCGGTAATTTCCAGTTCCACAAAGTTGGGCGGAGCGACCGACAGCGGGGAGTCGTTGTACAGGGTGACCTCGCAGCGATCCTGCTCTTTCAGCCACAGGTGGGAATCACCCACAGCTGCCGCATCGGCCTGGTACTGTTCGAACGTATCGGGCTCCATGAAGTGCCATAATTCACCGTCTGTGTAGAGATACTCCAGGGTGC
>CAYGOX010000389.1:2478-3259 GCA_964351485.1 uncultured Halioglobus sp. | reverse complement strand
TCTCGGGGTTGAGCTCGCGCACCAGCTCGGCAATGCGCTCGATATACTTTTCGGCGACGAAATCACGGATGAAACGGTTGGGGGCGACCAGGGTCATGGTCTGGTTGTCGCCGGCAGCCTGCAGTGGTCGAATCCAGGTATTGAACTGCTGTGAGGGCAATTCGTCCCTTAAATGCTCCACACACTGCTGCCAAATTGCTTCAGGCAAAGAAATCCCCTCAAAGCGGGGCGGAAAGCCCGCACTTTTTCTTTATTAATTGTTGATAATTTCGGCATTTTCATCGGTCATCGCTGCCTGACCGACGTAGGGAATAATATACCGGAATTCCGGGGTTATCCACAAATCTACGCGGAATTTCAAAAATAAATTTATAATTAACGAGTTATGGCATTTATGATCAATTTTTAGTCGCTTGTGCAAAAAACATTCAAGGATAGTTTTTTCTGTGGATAAGTTGTTTATAACAGGTTCACACCGTGTGCGCTGATAACGGAACTACCGGAATTTACAGGAGTTTTCCCTGCTGCCCACAGCCAGGGTGTTTCACGCTGCAAGCCCTCTTCCAAACGACCCCACGGCGCAATTAATCACTGTCACTGCATTACACTGCACGATTGAATTGGCCGCTGCATTTACATAGAATAGCCCACCTTTTTTTGGCGCCCCGAAAGGCAAGGGTAACCACCGCTCGCCGCAGAACCAGCAACAGGCATGAACGAGTAACAACAGGCGACTACAGCCCGGCGCACACAGCTTTTTTACCAGTATTAGGAATCGACC
>CAYGOX010000389.1:0-2468 GCA_964351485.1 uncultured Halioglobus sp. | reverse complement strand
AAGCGCCGGCACGGCTTCCGCTCCCGCATGGCCACCCGTGGCGGCCGCGCAGTGATCAACCGTCGTCGCGCCAAAGGGCGTAAGCGTCTCTCAGCATAACGCCGGCCGAGCGTTTGTGTGAGCGCGTTGCCCTCTGCCTCGCGCTTTCAAAAAGACAAGCGCCTGTTAAACGCCGGTGACTACAGCCGGGTATTCGATGAGCCGGATGCCCGCGCTTCCCACCGGCACCTGTTGTTACTCGCACGCAACAACGAACGGGGCAGCCATCGACTCGGTCTCGTTATCGCAAAGAAGAACGTTAAACTCGCCGTACAGCGCAACCGCATCAAGCGCGTCACAAGAGAGTTCTTCAGGCAACTGCCGGATACGGAGCCGCACATGGATGTCATACTGCTGGCCCGACGCGGCCTCGAACAACTGGACAACGCATTGTTATCCTCGACACTGCAGCAGCAATGGCAGAAGCTGGTTAAAACAACCGGCGCAGACAGCGCGAAGAGTTCCTGATGCGACACGTCCTGCTATTCTTACTGCGCGCCTACAAGCTCTGTATCAGTCCTTTTCTCGGCAACCACTGTCGGTTCTACCCAAGTTGCTCTGAGTACGCGGCTGAAGCAATACGCACACACGGGGCAGTAAAGGGCAGTTACCTTGCCATGCGGCGCCTGTCCAAATGCCACCCGTGGCACGAGGGCGGCGAAGACCCGGTGCCTCCGTGCACCCACACCCATTGAGTTAGCGATACCCCTATGGATCTGCAACGTTCCCTGCTCATCGGCGCCATCGTCGTCCTCTCGTTCATGTTGTTGACGGAGTGGGTGGCGTTCTCTGAAAAACACAACGCTACCGAGAGCGCCAAAATTTCACGGCTTATTGACACCGAAGCACCTGCCGCCGCGCCCGCCGACACCGACCTGCCCGTCACACTGCCCGACGAACAGGACGCTCCACAACAATCCGCCGCCCTGGCCGACGTCGACGAAGACCTCCCCGCGGTACCGGTAGATGAAACGACAACCGATGCGCCGACCACTGTTGCTGCTAGCACAGCACTGATTACTGTTGACACCGACGTGCTTAGCCTCGCCATCGATCTTAACGGCGGTGACATCATCCAACTGGCACTCAATAAGCACCTGGAAAAGCAAGACGATCCAGACGCTCCCTTCGTTCTCCTCGAACAAAACGAGGCGCTCGTGTACATCGCGCAGAGCGGCCTCGTCGGGCCCGACGGCGTCGACACCAACGGCCGCGCACAGTACACCGCCGCACAGAATAAATTTTCGCTCGCCGAGGGTGCAGACGAGCTCGTGGTCGACCTTAGCTGGCAGGGCAACGACGCGGTCACCGTTATCAAGCGCTTCACCTTCCGCCCGGGCGACTACCTGGTAGACGTCGAGTTCCTGGTAACCAACAACTCCGAGCAGCGCTGGCAGGGCAACCTGTTCGGCCAGATTAAACGCGAAAGTGCACCGCCGCCGTCACAGGAAACCAACGCCATGGGCATGCAGCCCTTCCTCGGCGTGGCGACCACCACCAACGACGACCGCTTCAAGAAGTTTACTTTCAAAGATCTGGCTGAAGAGTCGTTCAAGGCACAGCTGCCCGGCGGCTGGATCGCCATGATCCAGCACTACTTCCTGAGCGCCTGGATTCCAAACCCGGACCAGACCCACAACTACAGCGCGCGCGTCACCCGGACCGGCTTTAACATTGCCGGCTTTACCAGTCCAGCACTCACGCTCGATCCGGGCAGGAACGGCAGTGTCGGCGCCGGCTTCTACGCCGGGCCGAAAGACCAGGAGCGACTGGAAGAAATCTCGCCCTACCTCGATCTCAGCGTGGACTACGGCTTCCTGTGGTGGCTGGCCAAGCCGCTGTTCTGGCTGCTGACGTTTATCCAGTCCTATGTTGGCAACTGGGGTGTTGCCATCATCCTGTTGACGGTCGTTGTTAAAGGCGTCTTCTACAAGTTGTCGGAGGCATCCTATAAATCGATGGCCAATATGCGACGTGTGCAGCCGAAAATGGTGGAAATCCGTGAACAGTACGCGGAGGACAAGCAGAAACAGTCGCAGGCCATGATGGACCTGTACCGCAAGGAAAAGATCAATCCGATGGGTGGTTGTCTGCCGATTCTCGTCCAGATGCCCGTATTCATCGCACTGTACTGGATGCTGATGGAAAGCGTTGAACTGCGTCACGCGCCGTTTGCGCTGTGGATCGAAGACCTATCGGTTATGGATCCATACTTTGTACTACCGCTCTTAATGGGCGCGAGCATGTTCTTCATGCAGAAGCTCAACCCCCCGCCCCCGGATCCAATGCAGGCCAAGATCATGCAGTGGATGCCGATCATGTTCACCTTCTTCTTTCTCTGGTTCCCGGCAGGTCTGGTGCTGTACTGGCTGGCAAACAACCTGCTGTCCATGGCGCAGCAGTATGTGATTACCAGGAAGATCGAGAAG
>CAYGOX010000388.1:2283-3260 GCA_964351485.1 uncultured Halioglobus sp. | reverse complement strand
GACGAGGACGACATACGACGCTGGATTTCAGCAGCCGTTGCCACACAGGGGCGCGAGCAGGTTGAACTCTGCGTCCGCCTCGTCGATACAGAAGAAATGACCACCCTGAACGAAACGTACCGCGGTAAACGCGGGCCGACCAACGTGCTGTCTTTTCCCGCCGACCTGCCCGAGTCACTGGCACTGCCGCTGCTGGGCGACATCGTTATCTGCGCGCCCGTTGTGCGGCGCGAGGCCACGGAACAGTCCAAGACACTGGCGGCGCACTGGGCGCACATGACGGTGCACGGCACGCTGCACCTGCTCGGCTACGACCACGTCGAGGAAGCCGACGCCGACGTTATGGAAGCGCTGGAGACACGCATCCTCAATTCACTTGATTTTGCCAGCCCCTATGAAGTGGCGCTGGCCGGGAGCAACACCTGCCATGAATGACGAACGCGCCGAGAGCGAAGATCGTTCCTGGATAGACAAGATCGCGCTGATGTTTTCCTCCGAGCCGCGCACGCGCGGCGACCTCGAGGATATTCTCGCGCTGGCCGCCGACAATGAGGTCATCGACAACGATGCCCGCAGCATCATGGAAGGTGCGATGCAGGTCAGCGACATGCGCGGGACATCATGATCCCGCGTTCGCAAATGACGGTAATCAAGGCCGACGCCACGCTCGAGGAACTGCTGCCACAGATTATCAAGGCGGCGCACTCGCGCTACCCGGTAATCGACGACAGCCCGGACGATATTCTCGGCATCCTGCTGGCGAAGGATCTGCTACCGCAGATTCTCAAGCAGGACCGCGACAACTTCCAGATTCGCGACCTGCTGCGCCCCACCATGGTCGTGCCAGAGAGCAAGCGGCTCAACGTGTTGCTGCGCGAGTTTCGCGAGAACCGCAACCACATGGCGATCGTGATCGACGAGTACGGCGGCGTCGCCGGGCTGGTCACGATTGAAGATGTACTGGAGGAAATCGTCGG
>CAYGOX010000388.1:0-2273 GCA_964351485.1 uncultured Halioglobus sp. | reverse complement strand
AGATCGAGGACGAGACGGATACGCAGAGCGACCGCAACATCCGCCAGCTCGGCGCGCACGACTACCTGGTCAAGGCGCTGACGCCGATCAGCGAATTCAACGACTACTTCGAGTGTGAATTCAGTGACGAGGAATTCGACACCATCGGCGGGCTGGTCATCCACGCCTTCGGCCACGTGCCGGTGCGCAACGAGGTCGCAAAAAACGAACACTACTAGTTCAAAGTGATCAACGCCGACCAGCGCAAGATCATGAGCCTGCGCGTTCGCAAGCTCAGCGGCTAGACCCGGCCGGCACCCGATGCAGACCGAGACCACGCTGAACCCCTGGCTGGTACTGGTACTGGCGCCGCTGGCCGGTGCCCTGGTCACCCTCTCCCTCGCCCCCTTCGACCTCTGGCCGGCCGGCATCATCAGCTGCGCGCTGTACGCGTACCTGCTGTGCACCTGCACCACGCGCCAGGGTGTGTGGCGCGGCTGGCTCTTCGGCGTTGGACTGTTCGGCAGCGGTATCTCCTGGGTCTACGTGAGCATTCAGGTGCATGGCAATGCCAGCGTGCCGCTGGCGATTGCACTCACCGCCGCCTTCTGCGCGGCGCTGGCCCTGCTGCACTCGCTGTTCGCCTGGTGTTATGTACGTTTCGTGCGCGCCCTGCCCGGCGGCATGCTGCTGGGCTTTCCGTCACTGTGGGTGCTCGGCGAATGGCTGCGCGACTGGCTGCTGACCGGCTTTCCCTGGCTCTACCTGGGCTACGCCCACGTCGACACGTGGATCTCGGGCTGGGCCCCGGTCACCGGCGTGTTCGGCCTGTCGTTCATCTGCGCGATCACCTGCCTGTTCCTGGCGTGGCGCAGCCGGCAGGTCGCCACGTGGGCGTTCTACCTCGTCATCGTCGTCACCCTGTGGGGCGGCGGCGCGATTCTCGCCCCGATCCAGTGGGTGGCGCGGGCCAGCGAGGAGCCGCTGCAGGTGGCGCTGGTGCAGCCCAACGTCCCGCAGGAACACAAGTGGGATCCACGCTGGTACCGGCCGATCCTGCGCCAGCTGCGCGAGGCCACCGAGCCCGCGCTCGGCGCCGATATCATCGTGTGGCCGGAATCGTCGGTGCCCAATTACCTGCAACGAGCGGGCGGATTTCTCGACCCGATCGCGGAGCAGGCGCGCCTGAATGAAACGACCATCATCGCCGGTATGCCCTACCGACCCCACGGCCAGCCGAAGTATTACAACGGGATCACGGCAATCGGTTACGGCGAGGGCGTCTATCTCAAACAGCGGCTGGTGCCGTTCGGCGAGTACATACCGCTGGAGGACTGGTTGCGGGGCGCGATCGAGTTCTTCGACCTGCCGATGTCCTCCTTCTCATCCGGCCCGCCGGACCAGGCACCGCTGCGCGCCGGCGCCTACCGTGTCTCGCCCTTTATCTGCTACGAAATTGTCTACAGCGATCTCGTGGCCCGATCTGCGCGACACACTGACCTCATTGTCACAATCAGCAACGACACCTGGTTTGGCACCTCGATCGGCCCGCTGCAACACCTGCAGATGGCCCAGATGCGCGCCCGTGAAAACGGCCGCTACGTCATCCGCGCGACCAACAACGGCGTTACCGCCATCATCGACGAGCGCGGCCGGATCGTGGATCGCAGCGAGCAGTTCATCGACACGGTCCTCACCGGGCAGGCCCAGGCCATGCTCGGCAACACCCCGTTCGGCACCCTCGGCACCACCCCCATCATCGCCGCCTGCGCCGGCACACTCGCGCTGATGGCCCTGATGTACCTGGGTTTCTGGCGCGAGCAGGACTAGAAGGCGAACTCGCCATTTTGGGCTGAGTTTTCCCTTAGAGCCGCGCCACCCGGTTGCAGGTGGGTACGTGCCCTCGGCGACAGCCGCACCTCCGCGAACATCGCAGGCAGGTCCAATTACTGCTAGACTTTCGCCTTTTTCTCCCCCGCCAAAACCGGCCGCGAATCGCGCGATGGTCGGCGGCATAACCAAGACAAGCGAACGGCAATGGACGAGCAGTACAGCCCACAAACACTGGAGCAGGCAGCCCAGGCGCACTGGCAGAGCAATAACAGCTTTGCCGTTACCCAAGACGACTCACGCGAGAAGTTTTACTGCCTGGCGATGTTCCCCTACCCCAGCGGGAAGCTGCACATGGGGCACGTGCGCAACTACACCATCGCCGACGTGATCGCCCGCTACCAGCGCATGCGCGGCAAGAACGTGCTGCAGCCGATGGGCTGGGACGCCTTCGGGCTGCCGGC
>CAYGOX010000387.1:0-3321 GCA_964351485.1 uncultured Halioglobus sp. | reverse complement strand
ATTAACTGTTCCATCGTTCTGTCCCTCCGGGGGACCCTGTCTGCGCCCTAGGCGCCCGCCCTGGCGGCGGCAATAATGTCGGCAAAATCTGCGGCTTTGAGCGATGCGCCACCGACCAGCGCACCGTCTATGTCTTCCTGACTGAACAGGGTTGCCGCATTGTCCGGCTTTACACTGCCGCCGTACAGTATTCTCACGGCCGCCGGGTCGCAGCCCCCGATACCGGCCAGTTGTTCACGGATACAGGCATGCATTTCCTGCGCCTGCTCCGGGCTAGCCGTCAGCCCCGTGCCAATGGCCCAGACCGGCTCATAGGCAACTACCAGGCCTTCCAGCCGCGACTGCCCCTGCAGGGCGCCCAGCACCTGGGCCGTTACCACCGACTGCGCCTGACCGGCCTCGCGCTGCTCGCGCGACTCGCCGACACAGACAATCGGCTGCAGGCCGGCCTCCACCGCGGCGCCCAGCTTGGCGGCCACGAGATCGTCGGACTCGCCGTGATACTGGCGGCGCTCGGAGTGACCAAGGATCACCCAGTCACAACCGATATCCGCGAGCATCTGAGCTGCCACCTCACCGGTATAGGCCCCGGACTGCACGTGACTGCAATCCTGTGCGCCGACACCGATCGGGCCTTCGCCGCAGTGCGCAATCGCCTGCCCGAGGTGCACGTAGGTGGGACACACCGCAACCTGAGCCCCGGAGAAGTCCGCCTGTGCGGACAGGTCCTCCAGCAGGGCGGCCACACTCTGTGTGGACCCGTGCATTTTCCAGTTGCCTACGACCAGTGGCTGTCGCATCCAGACTCCTCGGGAAAAAAGCGGCGGCAATCTTAACCAAGTTGCCCGGTGGTTACAAGAAAGCGCTGACGACGCCGGAGGCGCGGTCAGCCGAGAATGGTTTCGACCTGTGAGGCCAGTTCAGCGCACAGCGGATCCACCGCGGCGCGATCGCGCCCCTCGATCATCACCCTGACGACCGGCTCGGTGCCGGAAGGCCGCAGCAGCACCCGGCCGTCGTCACCCAGGCGATGCTCCATTGCGGAAACGGCGTCGTTGATCGCGGGATACTCGTCCAGTGCGACCCGGCCCTTGACGGTAACGTTGATCATCTTTTGCGGGAACATGGTGATACCCTGCCGCAGCGACACGAGATCTCCCTGCGCGGCCTGCAGTGCCATCAGTACCTGGAGTGACGACACGATGCCGTCACCGGTGGTGGTGACATCCGAGCAGATGATGTGGCCGGAGGATTCACCGCCGAGCGACCAGCCGTTGGTTTCCATCAGTGCCTTGACGTAGCGATCGCCGACACTGGCGCGGGCAAATTCCAGCCCCGAGTCGCGCAGTGCAATCTCCAGCCCGAGATTGGACATGAGCGTACCGACGACGCCCTGGTCGCTGCGACCCGACGCCAGCCGGTGCATGGCGATAATGTAGACCAGCTCATCGCCGTCGATCAGATCGCCCTGCGCGTCGACCATCAGGACGCGATCACCGTCGCCATCGTAGGCAATACCGATATCGGCGTTCGCCTCGCGCACCAGCGTCGACAGCGCCGCCATGTCGGTGGAACCGACACCCTCGTTGATATTGAAACCGTCCGGCTCCACTCCCATCGCCACGACATCCGCGCCCAGCTCACCGAGCACTTTGGGTGCGATGTGGTAGGTCGCGCCGTGGGCACAGTCCACCGCGATCCGCAGACCGCGCAGGCTGAATCCCTCGGGGACGGTGGACTTGCAGAATTCGGTATAGCGGCCGGCAGCGTCGTCGATACGCACAACCTTGCCGAGCTTGTCGGAGGGGACGGTGGCAATGTCACTGTCCAGCTCTGCCTCTATGGCGTGCTCTATCTCGTCGGGCAGTTTGGAGCCATCGGCCCCGAAAAACTTGATGCCGTTGTCGTGAAACGGGTTGTGCGAGGCGCTGATCACGATACCCGCATCGGCGTTTTGCTTGCGCGTCATGAGCGCAACCGCCGGCGTGGGCATGGGCCCCAGGAGTTTGACGTCTACCCCGGCGGCGACCAGCCCGGCCTCCAGGGCCGATTCAAACATGTAACCCGAGATTCGTGTGTCTTTGCCGATCAGTACCGAGGCGTGTCCGCCCTGGCGCGCCTGGCGCGCAAATACGCGGCCGCTGGCCCAGCCCAGCTTGAGCATGAAATCGGGTGTAATAGGATGTTCGCCGACGCGGCCACGAATCCCGTCGGTGCCGAAAAAGCGCTTAGTCATGAGCGTCACGTATCATTATCAGCTCCATACTCCTCAACGGCCGTCCACATGGCCAGAGCGTCCGCGGTGGCCTGCACGTCGTGTGTCCTGACGATGCGGGCCCCGCGCTGCACCGCCTGCAGCGCCAGCGCCAATCCCCCCGGGAGGCGCTGATCGACGTCCCGGCCGAGCAGCGTGCCAATCATCGATTTCCGAGAGAAACCGACCAATACGGGCAAGCCTAGCGCATGAAGGCGGGGTATATCCCGCACTAACTGTAAATTATGTGACAGAGTTTTACCGAATCCGAACCCCGGGTCCAAAACAAGCCGGTCGCGGGGAATTCCCGCCTTTTCGCAGGCTTCCACACGCGCCTGGAGGTAGGTGCAAACCTGCGTCGTGACATCGTCATAGGCGGGTGAATCCTGCATCGTCTGCGGCTGTCCCTGCATGTGCATGAGACACACCGGCAGGCCGGTCGCGGCCGCTGCCGCGAGCGCGCCGTCGCGCGAGAGCGCGCGAACATCGTTGAGAAAACCCGCACCGGCAGCCGCCGCAGCTGTCATTAGCTCCGGTGTACTGGTATCGACCGAGATCACCACGTCCAGTCGCGCCGCGATAGCCTCAACCAGCGGCAGGACGCGCTCGAACTCCTCGGAGGCAGAGACCTGCGCGGCGCCGGGCCGGGTGGACTCTCCCCCGACATCAAGCAGGCGGGCGCCCGCCTCGACCATTGCCTCGGCCCGCGCGAGCGCAAGGTCCAGGTCGAGCCCACTGGCCTGGTACAGCGAACCGCCATCGGAAAAAGAATCGGGGGTGGTGTTGATGACACCCATCACGACAGGGCGTGACAGGTTCAGCGTGCGGCCCGCGCAATGAAGCTGCGGGCCGGACGAGGCAATGTCCGCGGACATTGGGACCGGATCAGTGCTCGCCGGCAGGACCGCCGATCGGGCTGCCCGGATCGGTTTCGTATGCGTCGTCGCCGCCAGCTGACTGGTCGGTACCACTCGGACCGCCCCAGTCCTTGGGCTCGCGCGGCTCGCGACCCGCCATGATGTCGTCGATCTGGTCGGAGTCGATGGTCTCGTAGGTCATCAGCGCCT
>CAYGOX010000386.1:0-3331 GCA_964351485.1 uncultured Halioglobus sp. | reverse complement strand
AGCGTCACCACCACCGGTAACCGCCATCACGTTGAACACTTCGATCATCCCGGTCACGGTGCCGAGCAGACCCAGCAGCGGACACAGCGCGACCAGGGTCTTGATAACCGGCAGGAACTGGTTGATTTTCATCCTGGCCTGGGAGATCAGCATGGTGCGGATTTGCTTGGCTTCCCAGGACTTGCGCTCAGAGCGCGATTCCCAGCGGCCGATCACGTCCGCCGCATCTTTCTTCCAGCCAAACTTCAGGTACCACACACGCTCGAAAATCAGCATCCACATCACGAACAGCAGGGCGGCGATGAGCCACAGCACATTGCCGCCCTTGTCTATGAAGCCCAGCAGGACTTCGATGAGACCACCCGCTTCCATCACTACGCCCTCTGGTTCGCTTCGGTGCGCTCAGCGATGATTCCCGTGGTCTGCTCGTCAAGGATGTGGATGATGCGCTGCGCACGGCCATTCACAACGGTGTGCAGCAGCACGGTGGGAATTGCCACCAACAGACCCAGAACGGTCGTGATCAAGGCACTGGAGATACCGCCAGCCATGGCCTTCGGATCGCCGGCACCGAAAATGGTGATCGCCTGGAAGGTAATGATCATACCGGTCACCGTACCCAGCAGACCCATGAGAGGCGCGACCGCGGCGATGATCTTCAGAAGGGTCAGCCCGCTCTCCAGCTTCGGAGTTTCTTTCAGCACGCCCTCGGACAGTTTCAGCTCGAGCGTTTCGCCGTCCATCGCGGGGTTGTCCTCGCGAATCTTCAACACACGGCCCAGCGGGTTGTTGGTGTTGGCCTTCTCGTTCTTGAGCTGAGAGTTGACCTTGGAGCCGACAACGAACAGGACAATGAGGCGATACAGGGCAAGCAGCAGCGCGAAGATACCAACCGCGGTGATGGCGTAGCCGACATAACCACCCTGGTGCCAGCGCTCTTCAAGCGTCGGCGTATCGATGATCGCTGCCAGGAAGGAGCCACCGGACGGTCCGGTCGGGTCGACACCGAAGGGGTGCAGGCCAGTGCTGGCCGAAGCCAGATCCGCAGCCCAGCCCGTGTAGGCACCGCTCGGCTGACGCGGCAGTTCGCGCAGGGCGCCGTTCTCGTAGTTCAGGTAGTTGCCGTCCATGTCGACGACGTTGAAGGCGCCGATACGCAGGACTTCACGCGCGGCCTTTTCACCACCGGGAGAGGCGACTTCGGCGTTGAACTTGACCACGGAGCCCGTTTCACGGACCTCACGCAGCAGCTCAAACCAGACGCGCTCGACTTCCTCGATGCTCGGCAGGGTATCTGAGCCGCTCATCTTGTCGATGAGTTCGCGCAAGAAATCTTCGCGGTTGGGGTACTGGGCCGATGCCAGCGAAACTTCCAGGTTGGAAGCGAGGTCGCCAGAGGCCGAGGTCAGATGACCGAACAGCTCGGACAGGGCACCCAGTTTTTCCTTGAGCTGGGCCTGCTTGGCGCTGACCAGCAATTCATTCTCGGCAAATTGTGCTTCCAGCTCTTCACTGCGCTTTTCCTGGCGGGCGCGCTCGGCCTCCGCCTTCTTGAGCTCAGAGGCCTGGTTGGCCTTGTCCTTGGCAAACTGCGCCTCGCGATTACGGTTCTCGCGTGCCTCGGCAACCTGTCCACGCTTGACGAACTGCAGCAGTTCATCCAGCGACTTTGCCTTCGCGTCACCCTGGGCGACCGCGATATTGGCAGACAGCGCTGTCGCGCCGATCAGGGCCAGTGATACAACTTTCAAACGCTTGATAAACATTTAGCTGGCCTCCGGCGCCGGTACGGGCATATTCAACAGTTCGATCGTGGCTTGTTTCTTCGCAATGCGGATGCCCTTGCGGATGGCGGCGTCATACTCGCCCGCCGGGAGTTCTACCCAGGCGCGTCCTTCGTTGTCCCATGCGCCCGAAATTTCGCCGTCGGTAGACTGGTAAACCAGCGCGATGCGACCGACCCGGAGGAAGTCGACCTCACGCTCTGCACCATTGATCTCGATGGTGTCGGTGTAGGTGTCGATACCGCGACCGTACTGCAGCTCAATGTTGTACGCTTCCATCACCTGGCGGAACTTCTCGGCCACGGTCACGTCGGCGCGATCTAGGTTGCTGCGCAGGAAGGCGATGCGCTTGGTGCGCTCGTCCTTGTTGAAGGGAACATCCAGCTCTACAAATCGCTCGAGTCCGTCGATCATGCGGATGACCAGCGGCGTCATCTGACGCTGCACTACAGTCACCTGCTCGATGGAACCCTCGATGTTGGCGATGCGATCCATTTGCGCCTTGATCTGGCGCTCCAGGCGGTTGTTATAGACGACGAGTCCGTCGACCTGCTTCATGACTGTTTTGTAGTCGGTGAGCAAATCGCGCGTTTCGTCGGCAAGACGATCTATCTTTGCCTGCGATTTGCGGGCGGCGTCATTCTTGGCCTTACCCACCGCGAGGATGGAATCCAGTGTATCGGCCTGCACCGCTGTTGCTGTTCCCGCCATGCAAAAAACGGAGAGCAGCGCAGCGACCAATGCCTTATTCAATCGATGCATAGTCATGGGGATCGTACGTCCTATTGTCCAACAGAGTGATTCAGAGCTTAAAAGGGCTCGGTTGTTCTTTTATATAGTGGAAAAACCGCCAGTGGTAAACCGAGGTCCGAGATTTAAACCCATTCAGGTTAGGTTTTCAATGAATGACAGTCACCACCCACACGCGCATCGCACAGTGGGTAGTTTGGTTACACGTGATGCCTGATTAAAGGGCAACGGTAACAATCAAAAAACTGTAGCTTGGATGGGGGCTTAACGGACATTGTCGGGCTGGCTGTAGCAGCCCGATGTTACAAATGCGCTACACCGCGACAGCGCCGGCGATATGCGGGTGCGGGTCGTACCCGGACAGTTCGAAGTCTTCAAAACGATAGTCGTAAATCGATTTTGGGTGACGCAGGATGCGCAACTGCGGCAGTGTCCGCGGCGCGCGCCCCAGCTGCTCGCGGACCTGCTCGATATGGTTGCTGTAAATGTGGGAATCGCCGGTGCTGATGACAATTTCACCCGGCTCGAGGTCACACTGCTGCGCCAGCATGAGCGTCAGCAACGCCAGGCTGGCCGTGTTGTAGGGCAGGCCCAGGAAAGAGTCACTCGACCGGATCATAAGTTGCGCGGACAACCTGCCGTTGGCGACATAGAACTGGTACAGCAGGTGACAGGGCGGCAGCGCCATCCGTCCTGCGGCGACATTTTCCTGCGGCGACAGTTTCTCGTCGGGCAGGTACTCGACGTTCCAGGCGTGGAAGAGGATGCGACGACTGTCCGGATTGTTGCGCAGGCAG
>CAYGOX010000385.1:649-3344 GCA_964351485.1 uncultured Halioglobus sp. | reverse complement strand
TTTCAGGCTCTGCTGATACAGGGCATGGAGCATGGCGTGACCGGTGCGGTCTGCCGCGGCACAGGTACGCGCAGCCTGGCCGCCCTCGCCGAAGTTCTTCGACTGCCCCCCGAACGGGCGCTGGTAAATACGCCCTTCTTCGGTGCGTGAAAACGGCAGGCCCATATGCTCGAGTTCGAACACGGCCTCGGGGCCTACGCTGCACATATACTCGATAGCGTCCTGGTCGCCGATGTAATCGGAGCCCTTGACGGTGTCGTACATGTGCCAGCGCCAGTCGTCATTCGGATCGGCCGAGGCGATGGCGCAGGTAATGCCGCCCTGGGCACTGACCGTATGCGACCGCGTCGGGAACACCTTGGAAATTACCGCCGTCTTGTAACCGGACTGCGCCAGCTGGAGCGCAGCGCGCATACCCGCGCCGCCACCGCCAACAATCACGCCGTCAAAAGAGATTGTTCTAAGCGCCGCCATAATCTAAAAACCCCAAAAAATCTGGATACCCCAGATAAGATAAGCAAATACGATGATGCCGCAGACCGCCTGGGCCGCCAGCCGCAATACGTTGCCGGCCGAACCGAGCATGCGCGGCGTCAGGTAATCGGTGAAAACGACCCACAGCCCGATCCAGGCATGCACCACCAGGGAAAACAGGGCCAGCATGCTGAAAACGCGCATCCAGGTCTGTTCAAACAATGCGCGCCAGCCCTCGTAGTCAACGCCCGAGACGAGCACGAAACCGATGTAGAGGAAGTAGCTCAACAGGATCACGGCCGTGACCCGCTGCATCAACCAGTCAGACAGCCCTGACCGTCCAAAACTCGTAACTGCTGTTACCATATCCAAAGCCCCGCCAGTGCAATCAGTACCACCGAAACGGCGATAACGATTTTAGTCCCCAGGACACCCCCTTCGAGTGTCTCACCAATGCCGAAGTCTCCCACCAGGTGTTTTACGCCGGCCACGCTGTGGTAGATCAATCCGGCGACGATCGCCCAGACAATGAGCTTGCACCAAACTGAGTCAGCCATCGCCGCGATGGAGGCAAAGCCCTCCGGTGACTGCAGGCTGGTGTCGAGCGCCCACAGCAGTACCGCGATACAGGCAAACAGGAACACGCCGGAGGCGCGATGGGAGATGGACGCCCAGGCGGTTATGGGGAGCCGCATGGTGTTGATGTCCAGGTTTACAGGACGTGTGTCTTTCACAGGCAGATTCCGTGGTTTGTTTTACCCTGGCGGGCGTTTTTAAAGTGCGTGCCAGCGGCGGCTTGAAGGCTGCTCGCCACTGGCTCCGGGCTCGCTTAAATCGCGCGAAATTATAGGCACTTGCAGCTTCAATTTCAATCGTGGCGACAGCCGCGCAGACCCCCGGCGGCGGCACGGCTCATGAACATCAGCGTTGTGCGGTAATCGCGCTTTTTACGGGCTGTTTCCCGGCCGGTTTCGTTGACAAAAATAGCGGAAACTTTATAGTGAACCCCCGTTATAAACCCACTTCAGGACCCCTTATGAGCGACCAGAAAGCCACGCTGACCATCGACGGCAAGGACACATCGATTGAGCTACCGATTTACTCCGGTACGCTGGGCCCCGACGTGGTGGACGTAGGTGGACTGACAGCCCAGGGCATGTTCACCTACGATCCCGGATTCGTCTCCACCGCCTCCTGCGAATCCCAGATCACCTTCATCGATGGCGCCAAGGGCATCCTCCTTCACCGCGGTTACCCCATCGACCAGCTCGCCGAACACTCCGACTACCTCGAAACCTGTTACCTGCTGCTCTACGGCGAACTGCCCACTGCGGAGGAAAAGGCTGAATTCGTCGGCACCGTTCACCGCCACACAATGGTCAACGAACAGATTCGCACTTTCTTCAACGGCTTCCGGCGCGATGCCCACCCCATGGCCATCATGTGTGGCGTGGTCGGTGCGCTGTCCGCTTTCTACCACGACTCGCTGGAAATCTCCGACGAGCAGCATCGCCAGGTCGCGGCCTTCCGCCTGATCGCCAAGATGCCCACAATCGCCGCCATGAGCTACAAGTTCTCCACCGGCGCGCCGTTCATGTACCCGGACAACAGCCTGAGCTACTCCGAGAACTTCCTGCACATGATGTTCGGCAATCCCTGCGAGCCGTCGAAAATCAGCCCGGTGCTGGCGCGCGCAATGGATCGCATCTTCCTGCTGCACGCCGACCACGAGCAGAACGCCTCCACCTCGACGGTACGTCTGGCCGGCTCATCGGGCGCCAACCCCTTCGCGTGTATCGCGGCCGGCATCGCGGCCCTGTGGGGTCCGTCACACGGCGGCGCCAACGAAGCGGTCCTGGAGATGCTCGAGGAAATCGGCGATGTCTCGCGCATCGACGAGTTTGTTGCCCGGGCCAAGGACAAGAACGACCCCTTCCGCCTGATGGGCTTCGGACATCGCGTGTACAAAAACTTCGACCCTCGCGCCAAGGTCATGAAAGAGGCCGCCGACGAAGTGCTGGCCGAGCTGGGCATCGAGAACGATCCGCTGCTGGCAATCGCCAAGCGACTGGAAGAAATTGCGCTCAGCGATGAGTACTTCATCGAGAAAAAGCTCTACCCCAACGTCGATTTCTACTCGGGCATCATCCTCAAGGCCATCGGTATCCCGACGAGCATGTTCACGGTGATTTTCGCCGTCGGCCGCACCGTCGGCTGGATC
>CAYGOX010000385.1:0-639 GCA_964351485.1 uncultured Halioglobus sp. | reverse complement strand
ACCGCCTCGGGCGCCCGCGCCAGCTGTACACCGGCTATACCCAGCGAGACTTCGTGCCACTGGCAGATCGCTGATCGGAAGAACGCATGAAAAAGGCCGCACTGCGGCCTTTTTTGCAGGACGACCACCCTGCACCCACAACCTTTGGAACCTGGCTTTATGTCTGAGATCGTGATCAGCGGCACCGGCCTTTATACTCCGGCCGAATCTGTCAGCAACGAGGAACTCGTGGCGGCGTTCAACCTCTACGTCGAGGCCTACAACGCCGAGAATGCACAGCGCATCGCCGCGGGCGAGCTGGCACCCCTGCAGCCCTCCTCTGTCGAATTTATCGAAAAGGCGTCCGGCATCAAGTCTCGCTATGTGGTCGACAACTCGGGCATCATCGACCCGCTGCGGCTGGTACCAACATCCCGGAGCGGCCCAACGAGGCACAATCGGTACAGTGTGAGATGGCGGTCGCCGCGGCCCGCGAGGCCATGCAGCAGGCGAACAAGTCAGCAGCCGACATCGACGCGGTCATTGTCGCCGCCTCGAACATGCAACGCCCCTACCCCGCCATGGCCGTGGAAATACAGGACGCCCTGGGTATCGAGGGCTTCGGCTTCGACATGAACGTGGCCTGCTCCTCGGCCACCT
>CAYGOX010000384.1:0-3352 GCA_964351485.1 uncultured Halioglobus sp. | reverse complement strand
CGCCGGCGCGCCCAGCGCCAGGCCCGCGTAGAAGTAGTAGACAATCTGGGCCATGATCCGCGCCCAGTTGATCGAGTTGACCGCGACCAGTGAGCGGTCGGCGGGCAGGAACGGCTCGCCGTTGGCCATGGCGTTGAAGCTGCGCTTGACCATGGCCTGGCAGTCATCGAAGTTACCCTCGATGGCCAGGTTGTGAATATTGTCGCCCTGCACCGTGGTCATCTGACGGCGCTGCACGTCGGAGACCCGCTCGTGCGGGTGCAGAATAAAAATGTCGATGTTGTTGCAGCGCTTGCAGCCCTCGATGGCCGCCGAGCCGGTGTCACGGGAGGTCGCGCCCATGATGACCACCTTCTGGTGACGGCGTTCGAGCACGTAGTCGAGCAACCTGCCGAGCAGTTGCAGGGCAAAATCCTTGAACGCCAGCGTCGGCCCGTGGAACAACTCCAGCACCCACTGGTTAGGCCCCAGTTGCACGAGCGGCGCAACCGCCCCGTGACGGAACTCGGCGTAGGTCTCCTCGAGAATGGCGCGCAGATCCTCCGCCGGCACACAGTCGTCCACGAAGGGCGTGAGAATGGTCTGCGCCAGTTCCACGTAATCCATGGCGCGCATGGCCTCCAGTTCAGCGGTGCTGAACGTGGGGAGGGTTTCGGGCACGTAGAGCCCGCCGTCGGAGGCCAGCCCCGTGAGCAGGACTTCCTCGAAATTCAGGGTGGCGGCCTGACCGCGTGTGCTGATGTATTTCACTGCTGTCGTCCTTCGAACTAGCCGTCCAGCGCTTCGACGCGAATGCGCACGATATCGCCGACAATCGTATCAAGCGCGGCGATCTCCCGCACCGCCTCCTCCAGGCTGGCCTGGGCGGCGAGATTGGTCAGGACGATAATCGGGACATGTGCCTCGCCACCGATCGGCGCCTTCTGGATCAGGCTCTCGATACTGATACCGCGCTCACCGAGGATGCGGGTGATCGCCGACATCACGCCCGGCTTGTCCTGCGCCCGCAGCCGCAGGTACCACTCGGTCTCCACCTCGGCCATGGGCACCACCGGGCACGGCGCAAGACGCTCGGGCACCACGCCCAGCGCGGCCACCTGGGGCACCTGGCCAGTGGCCAGTTCCCGGGCGATATCGACCACATCGGCAAGCACCGCCGACGCGGTGGGTTCAGCGCCGGCACCGGCGCCGTAGTACAAAGTGGGACCGACCGCGTTACCCTCTACCAGCACCGCATTCTTCACGCCGTTGACGCTGGCCAGCAGACTGCTGGTGGGCACCAGCGTGGGATGGACGCGCAACTCCACGCCGGCGTCAGTGCGCCGCGCAACGCCCAGGTGCTTCACGCGATAGCCCAGTTCCGCGGCATAGCCGAGGTCGACGGGCTTGAGTGCGGTAATCCCCTCGGTGTACACCGAATCCATATCCAGAGGCATGCCGAAGGCAATCGAAGCCAGGATCGCCAGCTTGTGCGCCGCGTCAATGCCCTCCACGTCGAAGGTCGGATCTGCTTCGGCATAGCCCAGCGCCTGCGCTTCGGCGAGCACGTCGACAAATTCGCGCCCCTTCTCGAACATCTCGCTCAGGATGAAGTTGCCGGTGCCGTTGATAATGCCCGCCAGCCATTCGATCCGGTTGCCCGCCAGGCCCTCGCGCAGGGCCTTGATAATGGGAATACCACCGGCGACCGCCGCTTCATAGCGCAGCGTCACCCCGTTCTCTGCGGCCAGTGCAAACAGTTCATTGCCGAATTCGGCGATCAGCGCCTTGTTGGCGGTGACCACGTGTTTCTTCTCGCGCAGCGCTGTTTCGATCAGGGTGCGGGCGACGTCGGTGCCGCCGATCAATTCAACCAGCACATCGACATCGGGGTCGCGCGCGACCGCGAGGATATCGCTGCTGATGGTGAGACCGTCGCGCTCGTAGCCGGGTTTCGGCGAACGCATACCCAGGTGTACGACCCGGCAGGGAACGCCGGCGCGCGCGGTGATCTGTTGCGCGTTGGTATCGAGCAGTTCAAAGACGCCGCCGCCGACGGTGCCCAATCCGCAGATTCCAATCCTGACAGCCTCGGAGCTGCCTGTGGTGCGTGTTGAAGCCATCGGCCCGGGATACTCCTGTGCGGCTAGGCGAAGCCGTCCTGTTTGATCATGCGCTTGATGCTGCGGATCGCCTGGCGCGTGCGGTGCTCGTTCTCAATCAGGCCGAAGCGAACCCAGCCTTCGCCGTACTCGCCGAACCCGACACCGGGTGACACGGCCACTTTAGCGTCACGCAACAGCTTCTTGCTGAATTCCAGTGAACCCATCTCGCGATAGGCTTCGGGTAACTGCGCCCACACGAACATGGTCGCCTTGGGCGGCACCACCGGCCATCCGGCCGCGTTCAGCCCCTCGCACAGGACATCCCGGCGGGACTGGTACATCTGCCGAATTTCCGTGACGCAGGACTGATCGCCTTCCAGCGCGGCGATCGCCGCCACCTGGATCGGCGTGAACATGCCGTAGTCGAGGTAGGACTTCATGCGCGCCAATGCGCCCACCAGTACCTCGTTGCCGCAGCAGAAGCCCACCCGCCAGCCGGGCATGTTGTAGCTCTTGGACATGCTGAAAAATTCGACCGCCACCTCGCGGGCGCCCTCCACCTGCAGGATAGATGGGGCCACGTAGCCGTCGTAGCACAGGTCGGCGTAGGCCAGATCCTGGATAATCCAGATGGAATGCTCGCGGGCAATCTCGATGACACGCTCGTAAAAGTCCAGCTCCACGCAATGCGCAGTAGGGTTGGACGGGAAATTGAGCACCATCATTTTCGGACGCGGCCAGCTGTTGAGGATCGCCTTCTCCACCTCGGCGAAGAACTCCTCCTCGTTCTGCCCCATGGGCACGTGGCGGATGTCCGCGCCCGAAATCACGAAACCGTAAGGATGGATCGGGTAGGACGGGTTGGGCACCAGGATGGCGTCGCCGGGACCGGTCGTGGCCAGCGCCAGGTGGGCCAGGCCCTCCTTGGAACCGAGCGTGACGATCGCCTCTTTCTGCGGGTCCAGCGTCACCGAGTAGCGGCGCTGGTACCAGTCGCAGATCGCCTTGCGCAGCCGGGGAATACCCTTGGACTGCGAGTAGCGATGGGTGTCACCGCGCCGCGCGGTCTCGACCAGCTTGTCGACGATATGGTCCGGGGTCGGCTGGTCCGGGTTGCCCATGCCGAAATCGATGATGTCCTCGCCCGCGGCGCGCGCCTGCTGTTTCAGCTCCCCGACAATATTGAAAACATAGGGGGGAAGGCGCTCAATACGCTGAAATCGATCGTCCACAGTAATTCGACTCTGGTGTGCCGGCAGCGGCTGCCG
>CAYGOX010000383.1:1052-3360 GCA_964351485.1 uncultured Halioglobus sp. | reverse complement strand
GTTGAACTGTACATCCTGCCCCAGGTGTAGCGAGACTCAGGCCTGGCTGGCACTGCCCCAGTAGGTAAAACCGGCGAACCTCGGTGTACTGGGTATGTAATCCTGCTCCAGCTCACCCAGGGTAAATCCGCCCGCGTTGAATAGCTGCGGGATATCCCGGTTCAGGTTGCAACCGCCGGCGATCTTGCGCCACACGGGGTTGATGCGGTCCTGCCAGCGCGCGACGTTGGCATCGGGCGCCTTGCCGTGCTCGCTGAACACCAGTTCTCCCCCGGGGCGCAGGACACGCGCCATGCCTTGCAGCGCGGTGACCGGGTCGGGAATCGTGCACAGCGAGTAAGTGACGACCACGGTGTCGACACTGTCGTCGTCCAGCGGAATCTCTTCGCCGGGAAGGCCGATAAACTCGACATCGAACCCCAGTCCGCGGGCCCGCTCCCCGGCCAGCTTCCAGGACGCCTCGGACGGATCCAGCCCGATCAAACGATCGACCTTGTCCGGATCGTAGTACGGCAGGTTCAGGCCCGGCCCGATGCCGATTTCCAGCACCGTACCGCGAGCCCGCGGCACCACCTTCTCGCGCTGTTTCATGATCGGCTTGGTCCCGCACGCGCAGCGGATAAAGCGCGGCAGTATCACGTCGTCGTAAAAGCTCATGGCTCTCCCTCCCGTGTTGAACGCACCGCGCTGGTTTGTCAGGCGACTTCGGTCACAGCCTCCACGATAGTGCCGTTGGCCGTGCCACCGCCTTCGCAAATCGCCAGCAGGCCGTAGCGTTTGCCCGACCGATGCAACTCGTGAATCAGCGTGGTCATCAGCTTGGCGCCGGTGCCACCGAGCGGATGACCCAGCGCCTGGGCACCGCCGTTCACGTTCAGCTTGTCCAGGTCTGCGCCCAGCGCCTTGACCCAGGCCAGCGGTACGGAACCGAACGCCTCATTGACTTCGAACAGGTCGATGTCCCCCAGCGACATGCCGGCCTTTTCCAGCACTTTCTCGGTGGCCGGAATCGGGCCTTCGAGCATGATCACCGGATCTGACCCGATCACGCTCATGGCAACGATGCGCGCCATGGGCTTCAGGCCCAGGCGCTTGCAGGTCGCGCCGTTGGCAATCATTACCGCGGCGGCGCCGTCACAGATCTGCGACGCATTGGCCGCAGTCAGCACACCGCCTTCCTGCATCGGCTCCAGGCCGGCGATCGCGCCGAGCGTGGCGTCCATACGGATGCCCTCGTCCTGGACGTGCATTTCCCGGGTGCCGTCCTCGAGTTCGATCTCGATCGGCACAATCTCTTTCTCGAAGCGCCCTTCCTCGACGGCCACCCTGGCCTTGACGTGGCTGGACAGGGCAAACTCGTTCAGCTCGTCGCTGGTCAGCTCGTATTTCTTCGCCAGCAGCTCAGCGCCATTGAACTGGTTGAACTGCACGCCCGGGTAACGCTCACCCATACGCGCGCCGTACGGCAGGCCGTGCTCAGCGTTGAATCCGTCGACAATATTGGCGCCGATCGGCACCTGGCTCATGCTCTCTACTCCACCGGCAATCACCAGATCCTGCGTGCCCGACAAAACCGCCTGCGCGGCGAAGTGCATGGCCTGCTGGCCGGAGCCGCACTGGCGGTCGACCGTGGTGCCCGGCACTGCCTCGCCCAGTACGGACGACAGGCAGACATTGCGGCCAATGTTGCTCGATTGCGCGCCTACCTGGGAAACACAGCCGAAGATCAGATCGTCAATATCAGCAACCGCAACACCGGTTCGCTCGACCAGCGCATCCACGACCTCAGCGCCGAGATCGATCGGGTGTATTTTGGACAGGCGTCCGTTCCTGCGGCCACCGGCGCTGCGTACAGCGCCAACGATATAGGCGTCAGTCATGTTGGGTGCTCCCGTTTACGTGTCGTTTCAAAAAGGTCTGGCGCGCCATTATGCGCCGCCGCGCCGGCTAAGTGTAGGCCTGCGGGTCGAGCCGGCGCATTTCCGCCTCGATCCACTGCTCCACTTCGGCCATGAGTTCGCCCGGCTCCCTGCCCACCGCGCTGATCGGCTGCCCGATGGATACGTCGATGACACCGGGGAGAAACCAGAAGGCTTTACCGGGCCAGCAGCGGCCCGAGGTGACGGCGATGGGAATCACCTCGGCCCCGGTAGCTACCGCGAGGCGCGAGGCCCCGGTCTTGTAGTCCCCCTTCGAACCGCGCGGGGTGCGGGTGCCTTCGGGAAACATGATGATCCACTTGCCGCGGTCCATCAGGACCTCCCCCTGCTGGGCCACCTTGGCCCAGGCCTCGGAGCGCTGCGACCGG
>CAYGOX010000383.1:0-1042 GCA_964351485.1 uncultured Halioglobus sp. | reverse complement strand
GTCGATGTGAATCATGCCCAGGCGCGCAAGACACCAGCCGAACACGGGTATGCGCAACAACTCCTTCTTGAAGACGTAGGCCAGCGGGTGCGGCGTCATGCTGGGAAAGAAAAATGTCTCCCAGGTGGACTGGTGCTTGGGGCAAAGGATGACACGGCGCATGTCGGTAGCCGAGGGCAGGTTCTCGCGCCCCTGCACGCGGTAATCGATACCGCCCAACACCTTTACACCGAAGATCGCCGTCTTCAACCACGGCACCGCGAACCACCACCACAGTTTTTCATCCTTCAAAAACAGTGAGCAAAGCACCAGCGCCAGCCCCAGCGGGATGATCGTGATGACAAACCAGGCGATAACCAGCAGCGAGCGAATCGCTTTCATTCCGTGCTTCCATGTCGGGCGTCGCGTGCATTAAAGCAGAATGTGAAGCGCATCAAAACCCGTGCCCTGTTTTCCCCTCCCCACTCGCGCTAGTATGAATTCGCACGGCTATAAAAAGGGAAACGCGGCGGATGTCTCTGAAACCAACTCCGGGTCTGCATTCACTGGGCAATGGCGCCTACGCCTGGCTCGCTCCCACGGGCTCCTGGGGATGGAGCAATGCCGGTCTCATCGCCGATGGCGAGCAGAGCCTCCTGGTCGACACGCTGTACGACCTGCCACTGACCGATACGATGCTGCAGGCTATGCGCGATGCCGAACCGGGCGCTCGCCGCATCGACACACTGGTCAACACCCACGCCAACGGGGATCACTGCCACGGTAATGAACTGGTGGGCGACGCAACTATCATCGCCTCCACCGCCTCGGCGCTGGAAATTGCGGAGCTGACCCCCGAGATGATGGCTGCGCTGGTCGCCGCCGCACACGAGATGGGCCCGGTCGGTGAATATTTCCTGCACTGCTTCGGCCAATTCCGCTTCGACGGCATCACCCACACGCCGCCCACGCAAACCTTTGACGGCGAACTGACCCTGCAGGTGGGCGACAAGCCGGTCCACCTCATCGAAGTCGGGCCGGCCCATACCCGCGGCGATGTCCT
>CAYGOX010000382.1:0-3367 GCA_964351485.1 uncultured Halioglobus sp. | reverse complement strand
CGGCGTAATAGCCACATCGCCCGCGCGGCCGGTCGCAGCATTGAACCACTGCGCGAAGGCGTCGACATCGAAGTCGACTGTGCTCACCCGCGCGCCTCCAGCAGGTGGGCGAAACGCTCCAGCGCCTGCGCGCGTCGGGTGGGAATGTGTTCGCTGGGCCAGCCTTCCACCGCCTCGTAGCGTTTGAGTTCCTCGCGGGCTATCGTCACCTTGTGCACCTCGTTCGCGCCGTCGACCAGCGGCGCCATCCGGGCCGACCGGTACATGGCTTCCAGCGGCATGTCGCAACTATAGCCCAGTGAACCGTGGACCTGCAGCGCGCGGTCGATCACGTTGTACAACACCTTCGCGTTGTTGACCTTGACCATGGCGATATCGGCGCGCGCCGCGTGGTGCCCTACCTTGTCCATTTTCCAGGCCGCGCGCAGCGTCAGCAGCTTGGCCATTTCCAGTTCCATCCGCGAGTCGGCGATGTATTCCTGGATCATCTGGTGGCGGGCGTAGGTCTTGCCGAAGGAGGTGCGCGACTGCGTGCGCTCACACAGCATGTCGTACGCGCGTTCCGCCTCGCCGAGCCAGCGCGTGGCGTGGTGAATCCGGCCCGGCCCCAACCGCCCCTGCGAGAGAATGAAACCGCCACCGCGCTCGCCGACCAGGTTGTCTTTGGGCACCCGCACATTATCGAGCAGGATTTCGGCGTGATTGCCGATCGCGCCGAATTCGGACTGCGGATGATGCATGGTGGGAATGTCGCGGAAGATATCCATCCCGGGCGTGTCTTTTTCCACCACGATCATGGAACAGCGCTGGTACACCGGCGCCTCGGGCTCGGTCACCACCATGAAAATGATGAAGTCGGCGCGCGAGGCATTCGTGATCATCCACTTGCGGCCGTTGATAACCCACTCGTCGCCGTCGAGCACCGCGGTGGTGGTAATCTGCGTCGGGTCGGTGGAGGCCACAAAGGGTTCGGTAATTGCGAACGCGCTGCGGATATCCCCACGCAGATTCGGCCACAGCCACCTTTCCTTCTGCGCCTCGGTGCCACCCTCGGCCAACAACTCGGCGTTGCCGGAATCCGGCGCCATGTTGCCGAAAATTTCCTGCGCGAAAATACAGCGGCCGGTAATCAGGTTCATCTGCGCCAGCGGCAACTGACCCATGCCCTGCCCGCCCAGTTCTTCGTCGAGGTGGCAGGCCCACAGGCCCTGCGCCTTCACCTGTTCTTTCAACGGCGCCTGCACCGCGCGCCACTGCGCCTCGTCGAAGTCCGCCATGATCGGCTCCAGCGGAATCAGCTCTTCCTCGACAAACCGGCGTACCCAGTCGAGCTTTTGGGCAAAGGCGGGGTCGGTTTCAAAATCCCATGCCATGACAGATCGCTCCCTCTTGCTAGGTGTGTGGCTTGCAATATTGCCGCAGCCACATTATAAAACAACACTGTTTTTTTAATTAGCGAAGAACGGTCGCCGTGGTCAAGGTATTCAAACCTTGCCGGGGGACAGGAAAACCATGCCCAAACCACTGCTGGCCGTGGATGCCATTTACGACTGCGCCCTGCGCATTCTCGAGGAGGACGGTGTGGACGCCCTGAGCGCCCGCAATCTCGCCGCCGCGCTGAAATGCTCCACGCGCACGCTCTACGACCAGGTCGGCAAGCGCGAGGATCTTATCGCGCAACTCATGGACTACTACTTCGGCTCGCTGGACCTGGCTCCACGCGAGGCCACCCGCTGGCAGGACAGCGCCCGGACCTGGGCGATGAACCTGCGCGGCGCCCTGCTGTCGCATCCCAACCTGTCGCGCCTGATGACACTGGAACACCGCGAACCCATCACGCGCCACGTCACCGAACTGCTCAAGGTGCTGCTGGCGCACGGCTTCGACGAGGAACTGGCGCTGCGCAGCTGCCGCGTGCTGGTCCACATCGTCATGAACCTGACGCTGGCCGAAATCAGCGCTCCCACTGGACGCCAACCCCCGCGGCGACGCAGCCGGGAGGAAATCCGCTTCGAGGACCTGGTGATCGCGCGCAGCGGCAAGCGCAGGAACAGCCTGCGTCATCCACCCGAAGTCTTCAGGAACAGCGTCGACTGGGTTATCACCGGCATCGAATCCGAACTTCAACACTGACACATCAGAGCGAGGACGCATGAACAGACAATGGCAGTTCCAACAACCCCCGCAGGACAACCGGCCGCTCGGTGAGTGCTTCACCCTGGCAGAAACCCCGGTACCGGAACTCCTGCCCGGCCAGTTCCTGGTGAAAACCCGCTGCTTCTCGATTGAGCCAGCCATGGTCCCGTGGATG
This sequence comes from uncultured Halioglobus sp., assembly GCA_964351485.1. Lineage (GTDB taxonomy): Bacteria > Pseudomonadota > Gammaproteobacteria > Pseudomonadales > Halieaceae > Marimicrobium. The sequence goes on along the minus strand of CAYGOX010000382.1, from coordinate 1,056 downwards.
TTGTCGGTGACGGACTACATGGTGCCGCAGGTAGTCGGCGAGCCCATGCTGTCCTGGGCGACCGGCGAAGTCGTGGCGTCAGAACATCCCGGCTTCGCCGTCGGCGAACGCGTGAGCGGTACCTTTGGCTGGCAGGATTACTACGCCTCCAACGGCACAGACCTCAACGGCGATTTTGTCGAGAAAGTCCCCGCCGGCGCGAGCGACGAGGCGTCAATGAGTGCGCTGTGGATCAGTGGCCTGACCGCCTTCATCGGCCTGTACGAGGCCGGCAAACCCATGCTGGGCGATACACTGCTGGTGTCGGGTGCCGCCGGGTCGGTGGGCAACCTCGTCGGGCAGTTCGGCAAACTCGCCGGCTGCCGGGTGGTTGGGATCGCCGGCAGCGACGCCAAGTGCGACTGGCTCACCGGCACACTGGGCTTCGACGCCGCCATCAACTACAAAACGCAGGACCTGCAGCCGGCCATTGCGGCGGCCTGCCCCGGTGGGGTGGATATCTACTGGGATAACGTCGGCGGTGAAATGCTCGACATCGCCACCGGCAGCCTGGCCACCGAGGGCCGCGTGGTCATGTGCGGATTTATTTCAGTGTACGCCGATTTTTCGAACATACCGCCGATCAACAACTGGCTCATCCTGGCCGGGACGCGCTCCACCATGACCGGGTTCAATGTCACGTTTCACCGCGACCGCTATCCCGACGCGCTGCGCCGGATCAGCAAACTGATCGAGCAGGACAAGCTCGTGCTTGCCCACGACATACTGGAAGGGTTCGAGCAGCTGCCCGCCGCACTGGAGCGCATCTACGCCGGCGCGAACACCGGCAAGCAGCTGGTCAAGGTGTAGACACCCTCGCCCTACTTGTGGGCGATGGGCTTGTCGGTAAACAGGTAATCCTTGAGTTCGGCGTCGAACTTCGGGTCCTGGCGGCGGATCCACTCCATCATCATGGCCGCGTGTTCTTTCTCCTCATCGCGGTTGTGGATGAGGATGGCCTTGAGTTCTTCATCCTTGCACGCATCGACGCGCTGGTTGTACCAGTCGACGGCTTCC